>NZ_JBQCGW010000138.1:0-72690 GCF_051955275.1 Pseudobacter sp.
ATGTTGTACCGGCACTCGATTCGCTGGGCTTGAAGGCAACCTTCTACCTGACCTGTTACAACGCTGCTTTTACCAAACGGATCTCGGAATGGAGACGGGTTGCAGCAAACGGGCATGAGCTGGGAAATCATACACTCTTTCATCCCTGCATTGGTGGGGCCGGCCGGGAATGGGTAGCCATTGATTATGATCTGAGGCATTATTCCATCCGCCGAATGCAGGATGAGCTGCGCATGACCAATGCCGTATTAAATGCAGTTGATGGCAGGCAGCAAAGAACATTCGCTTATCCTTGCGGTGACCGGCATATACACGATAGTTTGTATCTCGATCATAAAGATTTTGTGGCTGCACGGGGTGTAGAGGCCAGTCTCATTCCCATTCATCAGAAGGAACTGTACAATCTGGGAAGTTTTGCAGTGAATGGGCATACGGGTGACCAATTGATCGCTGAAGTGAAGCGGGCCATACAGGAAGGCAAAGCTGTTGTGTTTTTATTCCATGGCGTGGGCGGAGAGCATAGTCTGAATGTATCGCTGGAAGCGCATAGCAAGTTATTACATTTTCTGAAGGCGCAGGAGAAGGATGTGTGGACCACTACATTTATTGAGCTGGCGGAGTGGTTGAAGAAATAGAAAGCCGCCTGGTGGGGCGGCTTTATGATCAATAATGAAAGTTGTTATTTGCATGTGGGAATTTCTTTCCAACCTTCTGGTGGGGAGCTTTCGTAATTGAAACAGATTCCTGGTCTCGGTGCTTCTTCATCGTATAGCCAGGCATTGGGGTCTGAGGGTGCAATACGTACAAACACAAGATCTCCAATTGAATATTCGCTTCCCAAAGCTTTAATAGAGAAAGAATATTGCTGTTGTTTGAAATTGTAAAGGAAGTGAAAGATTCTTCCATTGCTTCTCTTTTCAAAAGAGACAACTTTGGCTACCACATATACTCCTTCTTTTTTTACTTTGTTGTCGTTCTTGCAACTTTTAATAAACATGGCACTTAAAAAAAGTACAAACCCGAGAAGTAAGAAAAATCCAAGTATTGCTTTCCATGAATTATTTGTTGAGGTCATCAATTATCTTTTTAGCTTGATCAATTGTCAGGTCTATTGCATGTCCATTTCTGTCGCCAAGTTTATATGATTCATTCAGCTTACCTGCTCCAAATTTTCCTATTCCAAAAATCAAATCTTTAACCACAGCTTCCTTACTCTTTGAATCATTAAATCCTGTTTTAAACATTGGCTTATATTCCTGTGTGGCTTCATTCTTCTCAAACCCAATATCAACAAGTGCACTAAAGCCTTCACCCGCCAATTTTCCCCACCAGGTACCTATTGCAGAAAAACCTGATGAACCAACAATATCGTAATCTGAATTCAATACAACATTGTCTGAATGGGTAATCGCTTCTTTCAATGCATTCTCACCTAGTTCTTTTGTATATCTTGTGAGATATTGAGTGAATTTTGAATTGTTGACAATTTTTCCTCCCCATTGTCCTAGTTTTGCTCCTATTTGCAAGCCTTTACCTAGTTTGTATAATAAACCAATTCCCTGTACTATTTTGCCCGCTGGTACAAAAGTAGCACCTACCTCCAAAATTACCATACCAGTCTGACGGATGCCAGCATGAATTTTATCCCTGTACCCAAGCCTTAATATTACCGTGTGGATCAGGGCCTTACTGTCAGTGGCAAAAAATGCAGGTCCTTTAATACCTCTGGCATGTCCGAGTGCGAGTCTCCGGTTAATGGTTGCGTCCCAATTTCGCGATGCGGTCACTTCAACCGTTTGAAGTGTTTGTGCATTTTTCTTCCTCTCTTCGTCTTCGGGGTCTGGTTCTAAACCTGATGGGTCATTCAGGAGGATTGGATTATCCAGCGCAAAGGTAAATGGAGACCATGCAGGATATTTTTCTGCTTTTTCATCGATTGCCCAGAACCTTCCCAACTGCGGGTCGTAGAACCGGAAAGGGGTTTCATACAAATGCAGTCCCAAACCTTCATTCAATTCAGAACCACCATTGAATTTGAGGTTATTCTGCAGTTTACCAAAAGCCCTTGAACTGATTGCTGTAATCGCTAAGCCATAAGGATAATAATGAGTTTCTTCTAACAGTGCGCCTGTTTTATGTACCACACTCAGGTCGTTAAAAAACACATCATAGTTTTCGGTTTCGTTGCTTACATATACATACAGAAAGCCATTCTTTGTAATATCGATCAATCCGGAAGGCAGTGACTCCAATGCATCAGGAGTAGATACTCTTCTTGCAGAGCTGGAGGCTGCAACAAAATTGAACTGTTCATCTAGCAAGAGCCAATTCAGATAAGCCTTCGGAACTCCGGGTGCTGTGGAATTGTTACTCGACCTGAATGAATTGACTGCGCCCAGCAGAGGGCTATTCACATCGTTGCTCAGCAGATCCAGTGTCCCCTTGGAATCTCCCACCTTTCCAACAATGCCCGCTGCAAGTGCAGATAATATCTGTGGCACTGGGTCCTGTGTTGCGCCAACACTTCCCTGGGACCGGAAAAACGATTTTACTCCTGCTTCCACCTTGTCTCCTGCCATTACACGTAGAACAATAGAAGGGCCAACTTTATTGCCACTACCATTCAGTTTCGCAACAAACTCATTTGGATTGGTAGTCATGGCATCGGCAGGATATCCACCAGGCACATTAGCGGTGGGGAATTCCGTTTCTGCAATGTTCTTGAAAAGTGCTGATTCCTGTTGTCTGTATGCCGTTTCCATAGTGGCATAATACTTCATGGTTTCCCGTTGTTCTGTAAGCACCATCCTTGTATTTCCCTGATGGTCTTTGAGGAAGTAATCGTAAACATACTCTTTTACTTTCTGCCCATTTTCCTGCATGCTTTCTGCCAGTCTGAGACGGCCGGTTTCCATACTCATGAACTTCAATACATCATTCTCATATACTATATTGCCCAGATAAAGTGTTGTTACAGGGGCCTTTCCTTCCTCCTTCAAAATTTTCTTCAGCTTATTACCAGCAGCATCATATTGATATTCGATAGTTCCTTTATTACCTGTTTCTCCTGTAAAAGTGATTTGTTCAGGCAGGTTCATGTAATTGTAAACGATCCCATTGGTGGTGGCGGTGCCGATATCCTTGTTAAGGTCCTTCACCATATTCCCATTCAAATCATAAGTATAATCAGTAGACGTCACTGTTTTTGCTCCAATTGAGGTCATATATTTCTGAGAACTCCTGAAGTCGCCCATCAGTGTTTTGGGATCATTCACATCATCGATCACATTTTTCAGCTTATTTGAATGATCATAGTAGTTATACCTTAATTGATCGATCAGGACACTGGGAGCACCTGCTGCAGAGCCAGGCTTCCAGCCATATTGATTCATTGTTTTGATGTTGCCGTTCAGATCGTAATTAAGATTTTCAACAGAGAAATTAAGTCCTGCATCCCTGTTAAAACTTCCTCCGCTATACTGAGTGAAATTGGCTGTTTTCAGGCGGCCCGCATTATCATAAGTGAAATCATATTTTCTCTTTTCTCCATCACCCGTACTTCTCCAGATTACACCGCTGATATTTCCATTGTAGTTTAAGTTAAGGAAAGTGGATCCTTCAATTACTGATGCTGCCTTATCATAGCCGATCTCATATCCAAACCTGTTTTGATTACCGCCGGCAACATAACTTCTGTTCATACCGAGAGAATGCCCTAGTATATTATAATCGAACCGCAGCGTTTCATCCACCACGGGATAGTTTTTTTCTTTTATGTTACCGATCAGATCATATTGCTGGTTATAGATCTCGGTTTCAGGTTTAGAGATCACAACGCCATTGATGGTACTGTTTACAGTCTTTCTGGAATTTACGATCCTGCCCAGCTCATCGTACTGCATTTTAGTGATCTCCGTATGAATCTCCGGATTGGTAAGACCTTTTTGTGTTTGCGAAACTACTACTAATGGCTTATCATTCCAGGAATGCTGAGTCGTATTTACAGTCACTCCCTCCAAATGGTTCTGTGTACGTACCTGAACTTGTCTGCTGTCATTATCATAAAAAAATACGGAATGTAAATATTTCAGCGGATTGCTTCCTACAATCAATACTTTATTGCCGGTAAGCAGGTTTTTCGTAGATGTAGTAACGGCTATCTGCTGTGGATATGGATGCTCGTTATTATTCGGTAAAAATTGATTACTTATGGAAGAAATATCGAAATTTTTAACTGCTGCAGGAAGGGATGAATTCCAATTGTAGTTATCGAAATAATTCACAATGTGTGGTACAAAGTGACTGCCAGAAGGTAATGGATTTCTATTCACCGTAACTCCATCTATAATGATATTATTACCTCCGGGTATACCAGGCGTAACAATCTCTACTGTGATCTCTGATTCATCCAGACTGATAAAACCATGATTCAGCGTAAAACTGTTAGTGGCATAATAGTTTCCCGATCCGGTAGGCTCTTCTAATGAATTGTCTGCCGGAATACCTATGCCAGGTGGATTGTCTGCCGTCTGAATAGCAACGATTTCCCTGAGTTGAGCAGCACTTCCATTATATGTCAGTAAGCCTGTTATTACATTCCGGCTTAGTGCATCATATAACCTGACCTCCCAGATGCCTTGCTGCTGCAGTGCCGCATCCTGCATAAATACGAGCCTGTCTGCATTGTCATAGACATAGTTCACTGGACCAGCACCTGGCACCTGTTTGGTAATTAATCTTTTCCGATCATCATACTCATAACGGAAACATTGTTCGGTAAGGAGCAGGGGGGCGTTCAATAACCAGCCTGCCGTTTCTACTGCTTTTACTGCTTCAGGCTGAATTGTGCATCGTAGAAGTCCAAAGTCGTCATAGATGTTGTAGTTACAGATCCAGCCTTCGTATCCTGTACCTGAGCCATCATCTCCGGATTCTCCGAATTGAATCTTTTGGAGTATCAGCAACCCTTCTTTATCCGTGAAAGTGATTATTTGGCGCTGATGCTCATCAATGGTTACTTTTTTAGTAAGCAAGCCTGGCTGATAAATACCTGTCACCGTATATCTGGCAAATCCAGGTTGCTCTTCCACTGTCCATATTTTTACATCGTCAGCAGCCGTATTGAAATAATATTTTGTTTGAATGCCCTTCTCAAGTCCTACTCTTGTATTGCCCGGGGCAAATTTTTTCAATTCCCTGCTCAATGGTGAACTTTCATAAACAGTTTTCTCATAGAAGAATTGTTCTCCCGGATATTGCTCAGTTGCAAATACCTCCTGTTGCTGAAAAGGATTCAGCTTGAAGTTGCCATTGTCTACAGTTCCTGAACCGTTCACTTGTTTCGATACAAAGGAAATATATTTATATACCGGTCTGCCGAAACCATCGTAAATAACAGGTGAAACAATATCAGCGTAACCATCAGGTGTTATGGCTCCCTTTTTTACCACTGATTGCAAAGGGCGGCCAAGGCCATCCAAATAAGAAGTTGATTGGGTTACATCACTGACGCTTCTTCCTATCAGAGTTACAGGATTGCTTTCAGGGGCTTTCGTTGTCCAGGTTCGCACATAGTTTACCTTCAGCAATGGATTGTATGGTAAGGGAAGAGGTTCCGGTGTTTGTGCATTTACGGATAATGATATGACCAATGCTATAAAAAAACATCCTATTCGGTGAGGCATTTCAGTGTTGAATTTCCACATAAATGATTCGGGTTCGGGGCTTGAAGAATACGAGTGCTGTTAGTTTGAATTATGGCTGTGCATTTGCATTGACCTTGAATTTGTATTCATATTGCTTCAAAATGTTATTCTGGTGATCGCGAATACGCAATAGCCTTCCAAGAGAATCATATTCATATCTGGTCAGCATATTCCGTTCATCACGCTTCGATAATAATCCGAGCAAAGGATTATAGGAGTATGTAATGATTTTTGCATTGCTTAATCGTGTATCAGTCCGCAATGGGGCGAGGAAGGCCGCCAATTCAGTCTCGCCAGGGTATCCGTTTTTAAAAGTGAGAATATTACCAGCACCCAGTACCGAAGCTACGGTTTGGTAATCTGCATTGAGTATTTCTGCAACTGGGAACTGATTTCTGTAACTCCACAGGTATACCTTTTTTACGTTATCAGCCGGTTGCAGTTCCTGCTGGTTTTTTGAGTCTGTGTCATATACAATACTCATTTTCTTTTCAAAGTAGGAAGGGATATTTGCTGCAACGGTATATGGTTGGGGTGTAACCGGCAACAGGGCTTTGAAAGTGTATTGTTCTGAAACTGCCCCATCGTTATTATATTTCAGAATAGAGCCACCTTTGACTTTCTCTGCAAGTATCACTTCTTCCTGCGCCGGCAGTGAAACAATATTCTTATTGATCAGGGAAGTATAGTCAAGATCCCCTGTGTATTTGAAATTTCGCTCAGTCAGGCGTCCCTTGCTGTCTTTGGTAGTTACCTGCCGTATGTCGAACCTAGTATTATAAGCGTAATTTATTTCGTCAATCATTGATGTACCATTGTCTGCATAGGTAGTATTGATTTCTTTTGCCAACAGCATCCTTCCGCGCGAGACATAATAGTTATAATAGTAAAACCGTAATGGGTTCTTATCCCAGAACACTATTCCTCCCATTACATAAGTCATTGACCATACATCCGGCTCTCTTTCATGGATTACAGCAGTCCTGATCTTCTCCACACCTCCTTCAAAATAGGTATAATCCGTGCTTTTTAACAACTGATCTGTCCCTCCTGAATTCTTATAAATTTTCACTGCGGACAGGTACTTATCTTTCCAGATTGGGAAATATTTGGTTACATACGGATAATTATAGCTTGACTTGGGTTCGAAATCCCCCTGGGTACGGGAATAGTAATACTCCTTTTTACCATTGGACGCATTAGTGCCATAAGCGATTTCTCTTTCAACAACTTTCGGGTAATCAACGGGGCAACCATGGTTCATACCCAACTCGGTCTGGGATTCAGATGCGAACCAGATTGCAGGATGGAGTGTTCCGGAAGTACTGCTTTCAGCATAAAGTCTTGGATATCTGTAAAAATAACTGTTAGGGTCACTAATGATTTGACCAACACCATTGCCATAAGTGAGGTCGCCATAACTGTACTCTTTTTGCAGTGCTATGGTATTGTCTGAATTGTAGTGGGATATTCTTTTTACCCGTAATCCACCTGCCTCGGTTGGAATGATTTCATTGGAAGTAGTTGTTCTCCAGTAATTGTAAGAGATACTTACTTCAATGTAAGGGCTGTTGCAGATACTGAAATTGGAGCCAGTAACTCCATTTGTGTACATTTCAATCCGGTAGGTGGCTCCACTCATAATATTGATGGTCGTATTGATCGGTTTATGAGTTGTTCTTTCACCGATTTCAATAGAAAAATTCTTCACCTCATTGTTTGATAAATTGGTTACTCTGGCCCACATATTGTTATATCCCCCATTGGTGTTCTTCCAGTCAGTGAAATAAACCGATAAAGTACCAAGGCCACTAGCCAGGGATTCAGTAACTGTAAACTCTACAGTATTATTGGGAGGGATATTGGGTAGAAAATCTGGTTCACAGGTTGTCAGACGGTTTACTGCATAAAACTTTCTTGACATCACATCCTGAACCTGGTTGCTTTGCTGGTTAACAGTGAGGTAATAATTCGGTTCGTAATCGTATTTTGTATATCCACCTGTAGGGTGATTGATTCTTGAAAGTGATGCAGCCTTCATGAAATTAAAATCTGTCTTTCTGTTGCTCCCGTAATAAGCATAATTACCGTTATGCATTGTAAAGAAAGTAGATGGGATAAGGCTTTCATTGTATTTTCCATTATAATAGCCCCAGAAATCCTGAGAAGTTGTATTACGAGGCGGCAATGGAGTTGGGTCATATTCAAAACTGTGCTGACTGACCAGGTTATTTGAGGCATCAAATATCTTAACGCCATCCAGCTTCAGGCTCTTCTTATGATGCTCCGGTGGTGATGCCCACGAATATTGGTGTGCGCCTGTTCCGGTCCGGTTGAAATAACCATCGTTATCGAAAACAACTTTCTGGTAAAGATTGTCTTCCTTGTCGTACACTTCAAATCCTTTCAGCATTCCTCCCACATCCGGATCGCCATTTGGTTGAATTTCCTGCCGGCCAAAAGCTATATTGAATTTTACTTTCCCGTTCCTGAAAAGTATCTGATCGGGTATTTGTTGGGTCTGCAGAAACGTACCCTGACTGGAATAAGTAATGCCATCATGTTGTACACCTAATGCATCTGTTGTGGAAAAGTAGGAAGGCCCCTGAAAAAAAAACCTGCATACCCTGGAAACTATACCATTGAAGTATTTGCCGTTCCTGTATTTAAAGAAAATTGTATCAGACAGGTCTGCGGAAATAATCTCAGTGAGATAGTATGCTGTTACCACATCGGGAAGGGTGTTAGTACTGGAGCCTCCTCCAGGCATAGTAGTACTTATAGTAGTATTGCTTGGTTTTTCTATTGCCGGTGTTCCATCCAATGCTTTACCAAAGCGGTAGATATTCCCACCCTTATCCTTAACAATTACCAGGTTTTGGGAATGATCCAGTGAAAACTTTGTCGGTTGTTGATCTAAGCTTACATACTCAAGGCTATTGTTGAGGCAGAACTGACCGTTCAATCCATTAGCAGAAACATAATACAGGTCGGGTTCGCCATCTCTTTCCTCATATTGCAGTTCCAAGGCTGTACTATTCCCGATAGTACCTGTACCTTCAAAGTCAAGGTCACTGTTATAAACAGGCAGAGAATTTCCTGTTACCAGCCAGCCTCTCATCATATCGTCATCGCGCTTTCCCCGAACAATCCTGGTAACCACACCTCCCCCGTTCAATACCCAGCCAAGCCCTACGAAAGATGCCTCTTGATCTACCTTTATGCCACTGGTATGGTATGAAAGTGAAAGTGGCACTTCCAGCTTTTGGCTTTTGATAGTATATAAAGAAACGTTTACATCGGCAACACCATTAGCTGTATTGACAGGATAATCGATGTATTTACCCAGCTCTGCCACGT
The DNA here is from genome assembly GCF_051955275.1 of Pseudobacter sp. NCBI lineage: Bacteria > Pseudomonadati > Bacteroidota > Chitinophagia > Chitinophagales > Chitinophagaceae > Pseudobacter > Pseudobacter sp. The sequence continues at coordinate 9,066 of NZ_JBQCGW010000138.1, forward strand.
CCGGTGTATGAACTGAAACATTAGGCAGCGTCATGTTGGGAAGCTGCGAAATACCTGAAATCGAAAAAAGAAGGAAGAAAAGTGCCACAAAGATTCTTGCCTGCATAAGTTGGGGTCATTAAAGAGTTATAACGGTAAGGGATACTCACATTTGAAGGCAGCAATATATTTAAAAAAGCCTCATTACAAACAATAACTTCATAAGTGAGTGATTTTTGTTTACATGCGTCTTTGAAATAAGTTTATTTTTTCATATATTTATAAACACACGTAATCTCACTGACCCACTGCACCCAGGTATTGACATAAACCACTATGGAACAGATTTTTTTATATGCCAAAGGAAAGCAATACAGCTACCACGAATTGAACAACGCCAGTATTGCGCTTATGCAGAAACTGCCGCCAGGCAGTAACCGCAAAGTAGTGGTATTGGCCTCACAACCTGAACTCTATTATCTCGCTTTCTATTTCTGCTTCACCTATGATTATATCTTCTGCCCGATCAACGCAACAGATAATTTCTCGCTCATAGAAGAAAAACTGAACATCATCAATCCCGGAGTGATCATCACCAATGAACAGCGAATGCTCTCCCAATGGCGGGAAAAAGACCAGGTGTATGAACCTGTACAACTCCCCTCCTTCGGGCACTGTTTCCTTTGCTTCGGCGAAAAGGAATATCCTGATAATTACGACACAGAAGATCTCCGTTATATCCTTTTCACCTCCGGCATCAACGGAGCTCCCAAAGGAGTACCTGTCAGCAATACCAATATTGCGGCTTTCACAGACAACCTGCAGGAATTGTTTGAAGTGGAAGAAACGGCCGTGATCGCAAATACCTTCGATTTTTCTTTTGATCTCAGCATTCTCGCCATGCTGCTTGCCTGGAACAACCGGGCTGCCGTAGCGCATATCTATACGGAAGAACCGCATAATGCCTTTGCTGACTGCAGTATCCTTTGTCTCATGCCATCCATGATGCGGGATATGCAGCAGAAATTATTGCTGCATCGCTTCTCTCCCATCAATATCAGGCATATCCTTTTTTGCGGGGAGCCATTGTTGCTGACCGACTTTTACCTGGCGCAGAAATACTTCCCGAAAGCCAGTATCTATAATTGTTACGGACCTACAGAACTGACCATTTATTGTGCCGCCTGCAAACTGCATTATCCGGTCCCTACAAGTAATGGGATCATTTGTATCGGTCAGCTTAATATCGGCAGCAAGGCCTATATCGCCAATGCCACCATCCTCAGTAATCAGCATGAGGAAGGCGAGCTCTGCCTCACCGGCGAGCAATTGTTCAGGGGATACATCAATGTACCCAACAGTGAACGCTTCTTTGATTTCAATGGAGAACGGTATTATAAAACAGGCGACAAAGTGATTTATAACCGGGAAGAAGACCTCTACTATTACGCAGGGAATATCGACCGGGAGATCACTTATTACAGCCACCAGCGGATCTGGAAATCAAACCGCCGCCATTGAAGCGTTAAGGATAGAGCAGGTATTTTTTCCGCATCTTCTTATAATTGCTCAGCCCCGGCTCCCAGCTTTTGCGGATGGTTTCTTCGCTTACTCCTGCAATGATCTGTTCTTTAAATTCAGCGTAGCCGGTAAGGAAATCGATATTGCCCATCTGTGCGCTGTAGCTCCTGTCGAAAAATTTTTCTTTGTCCGGATAGGCATTGTACATTTCCATGATCCAGCGGAGATTGACCTTGCCTGCCTTACGGAAACTGTCAACACTCACCTTTCCAAGATCAAGCCCATAGCAGGGTTCGTTCTGATATAGCGGGGTCGCCGCTTTTCCGGGAATGCTTACCGGCGTGAAGTTGAATTCGTATTGTCCTTTCAATGCCGGCGCACCCAGTACTGTAAAAGGAACATAAGTGCCACGTCCCTGGCTTACCCTGGTGCCTTCGAACAAGCAAATGCTTGGGTAGAGCAATACGGATTGTTGTGAATTGAGATTGGGTGAAGGGAATACGGGGAGCGTGTAATCCATATCATGTGACCAGTTCTTCACGGGGATGATCCTGATCTTACACTGTTTTTTTTGAGGCAACCAGCCTTCGCCATTGATCATCTTTGCAAATTCTCCAATGGTCATGCCATGCGTCCAGGGAATGGGAAACTGCCCGATGCCGGATTTGTATTTCATGTCCAGAATGGCGCCATCCACATATCCATTAGGATTGGGGCGGTCCAGGATCAACAGTTCTTTATTGTTGTCTGCGCAGGCTTCCATGATATCGCGCAGTGAATTGATGGTGGTATAGAACCGGCAGCCAACATCCTGCAGGTCGAAGATCATCAGATCGATCTTTGCCATCTGTTCTTTGGAGGGCTTGCGTTGTTTGCCGTACAAAGACACTACCGGGATACCCGTTTTAGCATCCACTTCATTAGACACATGCTCGCCATTGCTGGCATTGCCGCGGAACCCATGCTCCGGCCCGAAAATGGTGACGATCTTCACTCCCAGTGCATGCAGGCTGTCCACCATCGGTACATTGCCGATAATACTGGTCTGATTCACCAGCATACCAATACGTTTCCCTTTCAGGGATGGCAGGTAAGCACTGGTTTGGTCAGCGCCTGTGATGATCGGTTTTTTTGCAGGAACAGGTTCGATGGCAAGGGGCTCATGTTTTACAGGAGCTTTGAAAGCGAGGCCCATGGCTATTACAGCACAGACAGCAAGGATGGCAACAGGGAACCGGTAGTACATAGCAGATTTATTTAATGATCATTTGAACTGGTTGCTAAAATAAGAGATTCTCGCAGTATGTCCACCGTTTATGTAATGATTGACAGATTATGCAAGCGAACTGCTTAATTTCGACCCGCAAAAAACCGCAAATCAAACTGTAATGAGAGTTGTTTTATCACTTGTACTGATCATTTCATTATCCCGGTCCTTTGCGCAGGGCGTGCGTGGCGTTGTTCTCAGCCAGGATAAAAAGCCACTGGTGAACGCCACTATTTACAACCTGCAAACCGGCGCGCATGAGCACAGCAACGAAAATGGTTTCTTTGTGTTACGTGATGTCAGGAAAGGAGATTCACTCCGCATCACGCATGTATCCTGTGCTCCGCAAACTATTGCTGTTATAAGTGATACACTCCGCATCATACTTCAATCCGCGGCCTTTCAACTGGAGAACGTTACCATCACCGCCTCCGTGCGGCACCTCAATATCATTTCAGATATCGATCTCGAAACAAGCCCCGTGAATTCATCGCAGGAACTGCTGCGAAAAGTACCGGGCCTCTTCATCGGTCAGCACGCAGGTGGCGGAAAAGCTGAACAGATCTTCCTGCGTGGATTCGACATAGATCATGGAACTGATATCAATATCAGCGTGGACGGAATGCCTGTGAATATGGTCAGCCATGCGCATGGACAGGGATATGCAGATCTCCACTTCCTCATTCCTGAAAGTATCGGTAAGATAGATTTCGATAAAGGCCCCTACTATGCCAACAGGGGCAACCTGGCAACAGCGGGTTATGTGAGTTTTGAAACGAAGGACAGGCTTCACAATAGCCTGGTACAACTCGAGGCAGGCAAGTTCAACAGTTTCCGTACGCTTGGGATGTTCAACCTGCTGAACAACGAAAAGAATGCCGCCTGGTTTGCCACTGATTATATCAGAACTGATGGTTACTTTGATTCGCCACAGAATTTCAGCCGTATCAACCTGATGGGTAAATACAGCGCCTGGTTGCCCGGCAATGATAAGCTTACCATCTCCGCTTCACATTTCAAAAGTCAGTGGAATGCAAGCGGACAGATCCCGGACCGTGCCGTAAAAGAAGGACTGATCGGGCGTTTCGGCGCTATCGACGATACGGAAGGTGGTAATACCAGCCGTTCCAATATCAACCTGCAATTCCTGAAACAGGTGGATGAGAATACATTCGTGAAGAACACGGCATATTTCAGCCGTTATGATTTTGAGCTCTACAGCAATTTCACTTTCTGGCTGAACGATCCTGTGAACGGCGACCAGATCAGACAGAAAGAAAAAAGGAATATCATCGGTTTTCAGTCGGAGTTCAACAGGAATTTCTATCTCCATACAACAGTCATCGATTTCCAGGCCGGTGTGATGCTTCGGAATGACAATATCAGCAATATTGAACTAACGAGAACGATTAACCGAAAAACAATCATCGAGCCGGTAGTGCTGGGAGATATCAATGAGACCAACCTGGCCGGTTATGCCAATGCGGAGATCCGGACAGGTAAATGGGTGTTCAATCCCGGACTGCGACTGGATCAGCTGAAATTCGATTACACGGATCTGCTGTCAGATGTATATAAACAGCAGTCTCAGAGTAAATCCATACTCAGTCCCAAACTGAATATCATTTACAACAAGGGGCACCGGCTGCAATATTTTCTAAAGCTGGGCAAAGGCTTTCACAGCAATGATACCCGGGTAGTAGTGGCGCAGCAGGGAAATAAAATATTACCAGCTGCATACGGTGCGGATCTTGGTGTCATTTGGAAGCCACTACCCAGGCTCATGCTCAATGCTTCGGCCTGGTACCTGTACCTGGAACAGGAATTCGTGTACGTGGGCGATGAAGGTGTAGTGGAACCTGGTGGTAAAACGCGCAGGCAGGGAATTGATTTTGGTGCCAGGTATCAATTCGGTAAATATGTTTTCATCAATGGAGATCTCACGTATACATATGCCCGCGCCACTGAAGAGCCGAAGGAGGCAAACCGCATTCCTTTGGCGCCGCGTATCACTGCGGCTGGTGGGGTCAGTTTCAAGTTTCCTTCCGGTTTTGATGCCAGTATAAAGACCAGGTACCTGGGGGACAGGCCTGCCAATGAAGACAATAGCATCGTAGCAAAAGGGTATTGCATAACGGATGCAGGTATTCATTACCAGTGGGGAAAATTTGGCTTTGGCATCATTACTGAAAATATATTTAATGTCCGCTGGAATGAAACTCAGTTTGCAACTACCAGCAGGCTTCAGCATGAGCCAGAAGCAGTGGAAGAGATCCATTTCACTCCGGGTACTCCCTTCAATGTGCGGGGTGTGATCACTTATAAATTCTGATTCACCGGAAAATTACAGGTGTTCACCGGCAATTGGTCATACTTCAATAAAAGAAGCAGTATTGGTGGCTACATTTGTTGTTTAAACCAGACAAATGAAACCACTGATACTGCTCCTGGCAAAGGCCCGTCTTATCTCTGGTTCCGCATTCCCATGCAGCTATTCCTGGCCGGTTGGCTCCTGTATTTTTCGATCCTGCGTTAATGGTTATTTAACGGCAGCCTGCGGCAGCACCACTTTCAGGTGTGCGATGGTTTTGTTCTGATGATGGACCTCCACCTCGGAATACTGATCAAGGCGCCCGATCTTTTCGTTGTACTGAACGGGCTGGAAGTGCTCGGGAGTGGCGTCTGAAGCTGCAATGAGATCCAGCAGCAGAATGGAAGGATTGATGCCCTGCGGCTCATGTTTCCTGAGCTCAGGAACAACGGTGAGCATACCTGTGTTGGCTTCCCCGGTTACGATCAGTTCATTTCCTGCGATGCCGCTGATGGCCTTCGCTTCGAAGTTCTTTGCGATTGACATGACAAATGATTTAATGGTTAAAGAATGAAATGCTTCGGAACGGGGAAATGCAATGTAGGAAACTGTAGTCTGCCGGGACTGATAGAGCCCGGATAAAAATAATGTCATTCCATTCAAGAGAAACGGGGGGCTGAATTTACTCAGGGTGCAGTCACTCGCGGGGACGCGAGCGACTGGCCACACTTTGATTATTTATTTCAATCTTTCTATGGCTAATCTCAATGCATGGTCCTGCCCTGCCTGCAATGAAGCTCTGTCGAACGGCACAAACAGATCCGGCATAATTCCTTCGCCTTCCAGGAAATTTCCATTGATATCCCTGAAGGCAGCGCTGGATGTCTGCACTTTCATAAAACCTTCCAGTTCAAATGGACCTGCATTGTACAGTTGTTCGTTGAACGCATAGGGACCATTGGCGCCCCAGGTGGGCTCTCCGATGAAATAGCCATTGGGTGTTTGGCGGATTGCCATGGTAACACTTTCAGCGAGAGAGGCGGAGAAATTGTCGGCCAGCGCAATAACAGGAATCGTAACGCCTTTGCTGTTGGCTACCGGGGTTACGTTTGAGCTCAGCCAGGGCGTATAATCGAGGCGGCCTGCGCCTGTTTTGTAGCGGGTAGACCCGAAAGCCATGGGAGAAGTAATGAATCTGCCCATCAGGAAATTGAGGTCGCTTATATCTCCTCCCCCGTTTCCACGCAGATCGATGATGATCCCTTTGTAGGGCGAAGGGGATAATTCAAGTTGCGCAAAAAAATACTGCAATACCGGTTTCAGCGGATTTGCTTTTGCTGAAGTGAATGCATCGTACAGATAGAAATTATTACAGCTGAAATAAAGTACATTATTGTTGAATGTGCCGAAGATGCCTGTTACCCGGCGTGTGGGGTCTGTTACATTGTCGGTACCCACCATGTAACCTGCATCCAGCTTGCCGGTCACCAGTTGTGAATAGTTAAAGGGATTGTGATAGTATGGTGAACTGCGTTTTTTATCGAGTGGCGGATAAACTGTAGAGTCTTTCAGTAATGGGTGGGTGAACGTAATATAATAATGAGCGTCGGTAAGGCCGGCGGTCATTTCGCGGAAATAGTTAACGGACTTCCTCAGATCGGCCGCCTTGTAGAGGTCGAGCTGGTCGAAAATGGGTTTGTATTTTATGCGCATGGCATCCCAGTCCGTAGTGTCTTCTTTCCAGAACACGTATCGGGTGTTCATGCTGTTCCAGAACTGATCGAATACTTCGGAGAAGTTAACGGGTTTTGGATCCGGTACCGCACCTGTTTCTTTGGTACAGCTGTAGCTGCAGACAGCAATGAGCAGTACCACTATATAGCTGCTGAGGTTGGTAGAGCGTTTGATCATTGTTTTGAGTTGAACAGGTTCATCATACATCCCAGCATGGCAGCGGCCGTCTGGTGTTCAGAGCGTAGCTGCCCATGCATATAATCCTTCTGGTAGCTGTTGAAACTCTGGCTGTACCTGGCTTCCAGGAAGAAGCGGATTTTATCGCTGTAATGATAGTTCAGTCCGATGCCTCCAATGGCGCCTGCATCGAATCGCTGATCTTTTTCGGAATCGAAACTGTATTTCTCATCATATTGTCTGATCCTGAAATAGGATGTGGAGCCTCCTGTGCCATTGGGTTCATCGATAAGGTCGTAGATATCCGGCGCTGCCCCCTGCTGACGGGAGAATAACCAGTAACCGGCAAAGATGCCGGCTTGGGCATACGCAGATAATTTCTTCCATTCTCCTGTTCTGTACTGCGCCATCAGTGGAACCTGCAGGTAATGGTTGTATCTTTTTTCCCAGGTACCCGAATAAGAACCGGTACGTTCCAGGGAAATATTCTTTTGGATGAAGGCCAGTTCTGTACTGATGCCCCAATGTTTTGTGAGATCGTACTTAAGAGGGATGCTGACGCTGAATCCGCCGGCGGAGAGATACCTGGAAAACGACTCACCGGGCTTTTCGCTGGGATTATTGAGTGTGAAACCTGCCGCGGCGCCTGCGGACCATTGAGCAGCAGAATGCCTGCAAAGCAGTAGCAATGCAGGCATCAGCAGGCAAACTGTAATATGTTTTAGTGTCATATCTGCTTGATATTGCTGGAATACGGTTACACAATATAAGCAGGGGGAATGGCATCCGGATCAAAAGCCGGAGATTTTCCCATTTGTTCATCAGCGGCTATCCGCAGCTATGATGTAATTACAGTGCATATGGGAGTATCAGGTTTATCTTATGTTTTTTTTCATAATGGATCGGCAGGGTTTTGCCAATGCCGAAGGCGGAGCCCTTCATCTTTCCGTCAACGGTCACTGTTACGCCATTGGTAAAGTCCATATTTGTTCTGCCCATGGCTGCTGCATCGATCCAGAGCTGTATGGGCACCATGAAATCAGAATGTGCAGATACATCGAAACTGGTATCCACGATTGCTTTGCCAAGAGTAAATGTATCCAGCTTCAGGTTGAGTTCCCCTCCTTTGAAGGTGAATCCTATCCTGTTCTGATTGTAACAATGTGATTCGATGCGGATATTGGCGCGGCCATTATCGAATGCCAGGATCTTCACCTGCATTTCATCCGGTTCACGGATTTCTGGGGTTTCAAAAACTGTGCTGGTGTTGAACCCTATTATACCTGCCTTGGTTTTTGTGGCGGAAAAAAAGCGACCGGGGAATATTTTCATGTTCATACTTTGCTTACTGGTTGAGGTTTACAAATTACCGATCGCCTGCAGGTCTATATTGTATTGTGTTTTGTAATAGTTGATCACAAGATTGTATTTCCTTTTAAAATTGCCCTTAGGGTCGAAGGAAGGCGTGAACACATTGGCATCGAGCCAGGTCTTGTGATGGCCGGTTATTACTGTGATATAGTCGGCTACATCCTGGTATATGGTACCACCAAGCCGGTAAAAGAAATATCCGGCTTCTCTCATGAACGTGGGATCGGGTGAGTAACCTGAATTTGCCGGAGTAAAGTTTGGAGGAACTGCAATATTCCCCATCAGCAATCCCTTCAGCCATAAAGCGCCATGCAGTCCTCCCCTGGCGGAGTCTGCTGCTTCGTGAGACAGGCCGGAAAGCCGGCCGGTCAAACCAAAGGTGATATTGCTGTAACCCGGAGCTGCAGGCAACTCCAGCGTGTCAAATGGAAATGATTCCCGCTTCTTAAGGATCTTTGAGGCAAGCAGGATCTTGAATGGCAGGTTCTTTTGCAGGAATTCCTCCGGGTATTTGCTGATCAGCTGTTGCTGTAAAAAGTCGATTGTTTCCTGAATACCATTGGGGCCTGCGGCCGGCGCGGAAATATTGACCTCAGTAAGACCGGTAAAATTATACGTAAAATCCGCCTGGTTGTATTTGTAGAGGATCACGGAATTGTATTTTTTATAGAATTCCATGATCTGCTGGTCATATGGTTCATTTCCCTGCGGGAGCTGGTATTTCCGGGCGTCATCATCATTCTTTATGATGTCGTTTTCCTTTTTACAGGAAGCCAGGGTAATCAGCATCACCGCCACGTAAACAGCTGAATGGATCTTATTCATATGCTGGAAATATTTGTTCATGAATAAAAATATTGTGGGGTTAATTCAGGGGTACTCTTGTTGGTCCTTTGGGATTCTGGATCAGGTTGAAGTTGAGGTTGGTGGCAGCATCCGGCAGCTGTAAAGTATATTGCGGGTCGTGCGCATTCAGCTGATAGATCTTGTCAGCCACTCCTTTTCGCTGATACACATGTTTGATGGCGGGCATGCCATACCTGCGGAGATCATACCAGCGGTGGCCTTCAGAGAAGAGCTCTCTTCTTCTTTCATCCCGGCAGAACTGCAGGAGCTCGGGTCCGGTCATCAAAGTAAGTGGTTGGAAATCGGCGGGCCTGAATCTTTTTGACCTGAGGAAGTTGAGGTCATCCAGTGCTTTCTGGGCCTGTGCTACATCTCCGGTTTTGATATACAGCTGCGCGTACGCTTCAGCGCGGTTCAGGTAAGCTTCAGAAACCCTTAACGCTGATCCGCTGAACTTCTGGGCATTCTCCAGATTTCTTTTATTGCTGGAATATCTGACAGGTGCATACATCCGGAGGAACTCAGGTAATTCAGAAAAGTAATGAGTTGTTCTGATATCTGTTGCCTCAAACTTACTGGCCAGGTCTTCTGAAATGCTGTACAGCATACTGGCGTTGATATCCTGAAAATCTTTCTCATCACTGAACAACCATAATGTTTCTTCATTAGGTTTTGTACAAACGGGAATGAATGGGTCCATGTAATAATACTCGGGCCATGTGTTCAGATCGATGATGGTGGGATGAACGCTGATCACCCTGTCTGCATGTGTGATCACCTCCTGCCATTTCTCTGTGAACAATCCGATCCTGGAAGTCAGCAAATGGGAAGCGAGGTAATTGAAGCGATAGCTGCTCATTCTCTTACCTTTTTCAAGCAGTTCATTAGCCTGGTTCAGGTCTTTTTCAATCTGGGCATATACCTCGGCAACGGTGTTGCGGAAGGGCATTTTTTCAGACAAGCCGGAACTGAGGATGAGCGGAACCGCCAGGTGTTGATCCGGCGTGGTAGTAGAATCGTTGTAGGGATTACCATAAAGATTTGCCAGGTTGAAATAGTAAAAAGCCCTGAGCGCAAGGGCTTCCCCTTTCAGCTGGTCTTTCTCTGCCTGTGTACCTACAGATCCATCAACATTGTCCAGGGCAATATTGCAGCCTGCGATCAGGTCATAATATTTCTTGTAGGAGTTGGTTACTTCCAGGCTAGCCAAACCGGTGGCATCGATCCTGCGTGCGAAGTCCCATTGCCAGGAGAAAGCACCCAGTGGCTTTTCTGCTGTAATGGGATCGTCCTGGGCTGTTGGATAAGAGTAACACTGCAGGTCATCATCCATGAACTGGATCCCTGAATACAAATAAGTGGTCGGAATTGAATATCCTTCATTGAAAAGCAGCGCGCTGTAATCATCAGTTGTTTCCGGTGTCATTTCGCTCTGAGAGCGGCTTTCCAGGAATTTCTTGCATGAGCCCATCGTAATGATGGCTATAAATAGATAAAATATTCTGAGGTTCATAACAGACTGTTTGAAAATGATCAAAATCCAATACCCAGGCTAAGTGTATAGCTCCTTGTAATAGGCAATGCAGTGCTGCCGAGATTTGAAGCTTCAGGGTCCTGTCCGCGGAATTCCTTGCTGGTAATGATGAATGGATTGGCAATGAATCCGGAAAGGGTCATGTTCCTTACGCCCCATTTCAGCAGTTTTTTATCCGCAAAAGTATAACCGAGCGACATGCTCGTGCAGCGCAGGTAGTTGCCACTCACAAGGCGGGCGGTAGAATAATCATAGATCATGTAAGGATTCTTCCCGAACGTTGACAATACCGGCATATCCACATCAAAGAATGGGGAACCTGCGGGAATATTGGTAAAGGCCGGAATATTCGTATATTTTTCGTCACCTGGTTTCCTCCAGCGATCAAGGTATTCCCTGGAAAGATTGGCCTCTTCGTTAGGTACACTGACCGCTGCATTTCCGGTAGAGAACAGTTTGTTCAATCGTCTTTTGTTGCCTGTCTTTACCACAAAATTGGCTCCGAATGAAAATCGTTTATAGCGGATAGAGGTAGTGGAACCGAATTCAAGTGTTGGGTCCCTGGGACCGGAATACACCAGGAAGCTTCCCGGGTCGTCAGGGTTATAGGCCTCTTTTTTATACCTGAAGTCATAAAGCGGAAGACCATTCTGTGGGCTGAGCCCTGTAAAATTGAAAGAGTAAAATGATTCAAGGGGTGTACCTGGAAGGATCACGGTACCATTGAGGTAATCGAACAGGGTGAATAAGCTCTGGGAGTTCCCTACCTCATTTTTTACATAAGAGAAGTTAAAGGTTTGTGACCATTCAAAATTCTTTTTCCTGACAGGAGTTACCGTGATAGTTCCGTCCCATCCGGAATTGTTCATTTCCCCATAGTTCATATACATCTGGGCCATGCCATATTCCTGTCCGATATTTTTGGACGTAAGCAGGTCACTGGTGACTTTGCGGTATGCATTAAAGCTCAGGTTCACACGTCCTTCAAAGAAGCTCGCATCAACGCCCAGGTTATAACTTTTTGTTTTTTCCCAACGTAATTCCGGATAAGGCAGGCTTTTCAATTCAAGCAGCGATTCTCCTGACCTGGTATCGAAGGGATTGCTGGGGTATTTTGCGATCAGGTTCGGGCCAACATCACGTACCACATTACCTGCAGAACCATAAGATGCTCTGATGGATAGCTGGGTCAGCCATTTCCTGTCTCTGAACCAGTTTTCCGAATGTACATCCCAACGGCCGCTGATCACCCAGTTAGGCAGGAACCGTGAATTGGAATACTGTCCGAAGCGGTTAGATCCGTCTGTACGCACTGTGCCGTACACGGTATACTTGCCCAGCAGCCGGTAGCTGACCATTCCCATCCAGGACAGATAGTTTTCAAGTGTATTGGTTGATACTATGGAATGTCTTGGTGCAGGTGCAGCAGTATAAGCGTCGCTGAAATAAGTATTGCCTCTGTCAGGATAATATCCAATTTCCACACTGCTGATACCATCTGATTTCAATGACCTGATCTCGTTGCCCAGATCGATACTGAACTGGTCCCTGTTCTCAAACAGGTTAAGGTCGTAACGCAGCTGATGGCGCGCAGTAAAGTTCAGAGAATTTACATTCTGGGGATATGCTACTCCCCCATTAGGAAAGCGGGAGTTCTGGAACATCTGTGTGCTTTTGTCGAACGCACCGAAGTCGAATCCCCTGTGAATGGCTACGGCATGTGTGCGGTCTGACTGAAAAGCGAAAGTGGTGCTGGAGGCAGCGCTCATGCCATAGTTTGCCGTGAACGTAAGTCCTTTCATTACCCTGTAATTCAGGCTGGCCACCAGGTTGGCATCAGTGCCGCTGTTTGAATTACCTGACTGTGCCAGTTCATTCCGGAAGTTATAATGTATGGGGTTATTGTATGTTACACCTCCGTAACTTACAGAGGCTGTTCCTTTCTGGTAGAACTGGTCCGGGGAGATGGCTCTAGAAGTTCTCAATGCATAGTCCAGCGGGTTCAATCCGTAAAAGCCGGATGCTTTCCTGTAACTGGCATCCAGCCCGATGGAGATCCGCAGCTTGCGGGTTGCATCGATATCCAGGTTTGCCCTTGCAGAATAGAGTTCCAGATCGTCTCCTTTCATGGCTCCTTTGTTACTGTTATAGCCACCGGAAAAATAATAAGTTGTTTTGCCTGTGCCGCCGGAAATGCTGATGGAATGAGTGTGATTGAGGGCATTCCTGGTCAGCATTTTCAACCAGTCGGTATTCATGTATTCCAGCTCCTTCACTTTAGCGGCAAATTCTTCCTGTGTGATTTCCCTGTTGTTGAGCTTTACCACCAGGCCTTCATAAGAGATATCTATCGGAGGAGTAGCATAATAAATGCCATCATTGATCATTTCCCTGGAAAAGTTAACCCGTTCCTGGGAATTCATCAGGTAGAGCTGATCATAATTGGGTCTGCCTGTGAAGCCTACCGATGATGAATAACCGAAACTTGTGGGACCTGCTTTCCCGCGTTTTGTTCTCACCACGATCACTCCGTTTGCGGCCCGTACTCCATACACGGAGGTGGCAGCCGCATCTTTAAGTACGGTGACGCTTTCGATATCGTTGGGATTCACACCTGCAATGGCATTCCCTACAATGGCAAAGTTTGAATTGGAAGCGTCGGCCAGGGCGGCATTCAATTGCAGCGGGTTCAGGTTTACCTTGTCTTCCCGTATAATATCATCCACTACCCAAAGTGGCGCTGCATTACCAAGGATGGTGGAAGTACCACGGATGCGGATCTTCGGCGCGGCAGACGGGCTGCCGGAATTGAATACAGTGGTCATGCCAGGAACTTTACCCTGCAACATCTGTGCAACGGATGCCACACCGGGCTGCATGAAATCTTCAGCCTTTAACACAGTAACAGCACCGGTGAGCATTCGTTTATCGATCTTCTGATAACCGGTCACCACATATTCAGTCATCACAGTAGGTGCCGTGTCCAGTGCAATTTTTATAAAATCATCCTTTTTTACCACTACCTGTTCGGTTTTCATACCGAGGTAGCTGAAGCGAAGGATGTCGTTCTCTTTTGCCGTGAGGTTGAATACCCCTTTGGAATCGGTAGTGAGACCTCTTTTTTCAGGAAGCACCATGATGGAAACATTTGAAAGCGGAGCTCCCTGGTTATCCACCACCTGCCCGTTCACATTGTATAACTTGCCGGCCCTTACACTTTCTTTTTTTGTCTGCCTGGTAACCAGCAGAATATCGCCAGTGGTTCCTTCCACATAAACCAGGGAAGTACCGGCAAGGATCTTGTCGAGCACCTGGCGGCCTGATTTGTCGGAAAGTTCTACGGAAATATTGGGTTGTTTGCTCACTTCATCCTGCTGAAAGGAAATATGAACTCCTGATAATTCCTTTAGTTTGCGCAGGGCTTCTGCCAGCGACACATTCGATACTTTGTAATTGATTTTTTTGTCCAGGGGCCTTTTTGCCTGGGCATAAACGGAGAGAGAAGAGCTGGCCAGCAGTAGTAGCAGCGCGGAGTACATAATAAGCTCACGCGCCCGTTTTGGAACAGGTAGCAATACAAAATTTCTCATTTCAAAGCAGTTTAAATTTGATCAGATCAGGCCGGCATCGGGCCTTAAAGGATAGGAAGGTTTAAAGGGTATGGTCAGCCATCAACGGGATACACGCACCACTCTACCGGACACGGTGAACTTTAGTCCCTCGGTAGTGGAACTGATATGGTCCAGTACTGCCTGCAGGTTGTCCGGCGCGGCTATGTCTACTGTAAACCGGATATCCTTCAGAGATGAATCTTCAAACTCAAACTCATAATCATATGAACGGCTCAGCATCACTGCAATATTGCCGAGTGACTGGTCTTCCAGGTACAACTCTCCATCCTTCCAGCCAGTGAACAGTCTCGTGAACACGGGCGACTTGCCTGATTTTCCTGTTTCGGTATTATAAGAAGATTGTTCACCGGGTGTCAGCACCACAGCATTGGATGGATCACTTACTCTTACTTTTCCTTTTTCAAGTGTTGTGTATACGATCCTGTCATATGCCTTTACATTGAAGGCCGTTCCAAGTACTTCCACATAAAGGCTGCCGCTGTGAACGATGAATGGTTTGTTCTCATCTTTTTCAACATCGAAATATGCTTCGCCTTCCAGCGTCACTTCGCGCTTCAGGCCGTTGAAGGAAACGGGGAACTTAAGGCGTGATTCCGCATTCAGCCACACCAGTGTGCCATCAGGCAGCTTCACCTGTGATTTCTTGCCCCTGGGAACTATCAGTGTGTTGTATAATACCTCGCCGGATTTACTGCCAGCCTGGCCATAGACCAGTTGTTCTTCCGTGGCATCGATGGCAACACCGTTTTTTTCGGTTATGGATTGACGTTTACCCAGGTTCAGCTTTTGACCGTCTGCCAGTACCAACTGTACATCGCCTGTTGGAGGCTGGTCTGCGCGGCTTACTGAATCACGGTGGTCTGCCAGGCCAGTTGCTCCTTTTTTGCCGGAGGGTGCAAACCACCAGAAAGCTCCGGCAGCCAGCAGCAGTAACACTGCAGCTGCAGCCAGCTTGTATCGGAAGAGGCTCACCACTCTGGTTCCGCTGCCGGAAGCAATGTCTTCATTTCCGATACGTTCTCTCAGGCTTTCCCAGCCCTCGTTCACCGGAAAGCTTTTATCCGCGTTCACGGGCCTGAGCCTTGCTCTCAACCTTTTGAAGAATAGCAATACACTCCGCTCCTCCCCTGTAAGGCCGGATTGTTCCGGATCGATGGAAGGCTGGTCAAGTTGCTCTTCAAGCTTCTGCCAACGGATATTATCTTCTTCTTTCAGTTCCATATGAATAGTATCAGCACCTGTTAAACACCATCCGGACCGATAAGGGTGAATGGCTTTTCATTTATTTTTTTATAAAGAAATACAGCAACAGCAAATGGAGCAGCCACGCACATTCCTGCCGGAGGAACTGGTATGCAAGCCTGATCTGTGTTTTCACTGTATTGATGGAAATTCCCATTTTTTCCGCCACCTGTGCGTAGGTCAGACCTTCCTGGTTAGATGACAGAAAGATGGCCTTTCTTTGTTCGGGCAGCTTTTCGATGGCCTTCCAGAGTGCCTTGTTCTTCTCCTCTTCATCGGCATTGTCAAATGTTGATTTGGGCTGTTCTGCGGCAGCATTGATGAAGACCGATTCATCGGTGACAGCTATTTTCTTATTATTTCTCAGGTAATTCAGACTTGCATTTTTCACGGCACGAAGCGCATAACTTTTAAAATCTCCAATGATCACCATTTCCTTTCGCCTGTTCCAGCAGAGGAAAAAGAAATCCTGCACTACATCCCGGGCGGCCTCTTCACTCCCACTCACGTAGTAGGCAGCCTGGCATAATGCCTGGTAATGTTCTCTGAAGAGCACTTCAAGAGCTGACAGATCTATAATATTTCCCTGGTTACCTTCCATTAGCAAATCCGAAAAATAGGCGTTTTAAGCAGTTATACAGGAAAGGTAAAATGAAGCATTTTTCATCGGCGGGCAACAGTCAAATATAAAATAATTTAGCTGCTTCCGGCCCTATTGGCGCTTAATCGGGTACCAGGGACCCTGACCGGGTATTCCGGGCGGGCCAAGAGTATATATTGAGTTACAGTTATCCGGATCAATGGAGAGGAGCAGTTTCTTCATCGCAATGACAGATGTTTGGTTAACTATCTAACACCATGCAGCCGGAAAAGGGTGAAGGCCGGATAATATTTTTAAAAGAAATTCTCAGAAGACGCCGGAATACAGTTTGGTGGCGTAATTGATCACGATAAGCTCGTTCTCCTTGTACCTTTGAAACAGGCGTTCCAGGTCTTCCAGCATTTCATCATAACCGGCATCACCTTTGGCAGGCATATACGAAGAGGACATGAGCCTTCCTTTCAGGCCTTCATAATCGAAAACCTGTTTATTGGGGAATATATTCAGTTGCATCGGAGCCGGATCGAAGAAGAGGGCAATGTCTTCGTCCCTGATATTGCGATGGTCCACTTTTACATAATCGATGGCATGTTGCAGGATCAGTGCATCATATTCTCTTTCAAATGGTGTCTCGGAGAGTCTTTCGTTCCAGATCAGCACCAGCAAACCGTCTTTTTTCAGGATCCTTCTGAATTCTGTTTTGCATTTTTCCCGGTCGAACCAGTGGAAAGCTTGTCCTGCTATGATGGCATCCACGCTATTTTCGGGTAATGTGGTGTTTTCTGCAGTGCCCTTAACCGCTGTGAATTCCGGAAAATTTCCCAATACTTCAATGGCTTTATTGAGCATTTCCGTGTTAGGCTCCACGGCCTTCACCTGGTAACCTGTTTCCAGGAAGGGTATTGAGGAGATCCCTGTTCCTGCTCCGATATCTGCGATCACTTTTTTATTGTCCAGATCATACTCCTCTTCCAGGAAGCTGATGATCTGCCTGGGATAATGTGGCCTGTACTTTACATAATCCTCTACCCTGTTGCTGAATCTTTTGGTACTGTCCATATACTTCCTTTTCCTGGTTAGTTTTCAAATGTACGTCAACCTGTTGGTTCCGGTTGTAGGCCGGCTACTACCCAACAAGATAGGAAAAGGGCCGCACATGCGTGCAGCCCGCTGTTTAACCAGTGATTTTCAACAGGGACAAACCAGTATGTTTAAGAAAAATAAGTACCTCCGTTGATATCGATATTGGCGCCTGTGATAAAGCTGGCTTCATCGCTGGCAAGATATACCACAAGGTCGGCCACTTCTTCCGCCTTGCCTTCCCTGCGCAATGGAGTGGAATTGGCCACATTCTGACGTACTTCAGGCTTGGTGAAGCTGTCGTGGAAGAAGGTGGCGATCATGCCGGGGTCCACCGCGTTCACGCGGATGCCTTTTGGACCAAGCTCTTTTGCCATCGCTTTGGTAAAAGTAGCCACGGCGCCTTTGGCAGTTGCATAGGCAGAGGCTCCGAAGCCGCCACCATCCCTGCCAGCCTGGGAAGAGAAGTTGACCACTGCACTGCCTGCAGGCATATGGGGCACAACCTGCCTGGTGAGCAGGAAAGCGGACTTCACGTTGAGGTCCATCACATGGTCCCAGAAGTCTGCATCCATATCTGCAAGGAGCTTACGTGCAACCATACCGCCAGCCACATTCACCAGTATATGAATTTCATTTCCGAAAGCCTGCTGGGCTTCGCTCACAACCCGGGCCACATCTTCCCCTTTGCTCATATCGCCTTTCACCGCGATTGCTTCGCCACCGATGGCTTTGATAGCATTCAGGGTTTCCTGCGCCTGTTGCTCGCTGCTGAAATAATTCACCACTACTTTCGCGCCCTGCTGCGCAAGTTTAACGGACACGGCTTTGCCGATATCTCTTCCGCCGCCGGAAACGATGGCAACTTTTCCCTGTAGTCTCATATATTCTCTTGTTTAAATTGTTTTTTGGATGAAATGAACATGATGCAGCACCATGCGATGGGGACCATCAGTGCGCCCATGATGAAAAAGGAGGTATAACTTACTTTGGTGATCACCGGAACCATCCAGGTAGTGATGAGCGTACCTGCAACCGCAGTAGTGCCACCCATACCTGCTACTGTTCCTACATTTCTGCCATGGAAATAATCACCGGGCAAAGTCTGCAGGTTATTGATCAGGAACTGGAATCCAAAGAGCGTGGCGCTGATGAAGGCGATGGCCATACCCGGCTGCTCCTTCAATTCTTCGAGATAGTATGCGATCGCGCAGAGTGATAACAGCATGATCACGCTCCCGATGGTGATGGCGCTCTTTCTGGCTTTGGCCGCATCCACACCGCGCTTGATGCGTGCAGATGAATAGAAGCCTCCTGCCAGTCCGCCTACCGCTGCAAAGAAATACGGCACCCAGGCGAATGCCCCGATCTGTTTCATGTCGAAGCCATATTGTTCTTTCAGGAAAGTTGGCAGCCAGGTGACAAACATCCACCATACAGGATCGATGAAGAAGCGGCTGCTGAGGATGCCCCATGTGCTCTTGAAATTGAGCAGCTGTTTCCAGGTGTATACAGTGGCCGGCGCTTCTGTTTTTGCAGACTGCGCCTGTACCTGTCCTCCCTGGATATGCGCCTGTTCTTCCGGTGTGATCCAGGGATGTTTATCGGGTGTATTCTTATTGATCCATAACCAGGGGATCAGCCAGAGAAAGCCGAGCACACCGATAAGCAGGAAAGTGATCTTCCAGCCGAAAGCCAGGAAGAGTGCTGCAATCACTGGTGCGGACACTACCCCGCCGATAGACGCCCCTGCACCAAAGATGCCCTGCGCAATAGCACGCTCTTTGGGAGGGAACCATTCTGCATTGCTCTTGGTAGCACCGGGCCAGTTTCCCGCTTCGCTGATCCCCAGCAGAAAGCGGAAGATATTGAAGCTGAGAATGCTCCTGGCGAGCGCATGCAGGCCTATGGAAATGCTCCAGCCCACTATACTAACGGCCATGCCTAAGCGAGTTCCTATTGCGTCCATCATTTTTCCCGTGATCGTTTGCCCGATGGCATAAGCGATCATAAAGAAAGTGGTGATAAGGGCCAGGGTGCTCTTGCTGTCGGCTTCCGCAATTCCGAAATCCTTATAGATATAGGGCCACATGAAGTTGATGGCTCCACGGTCTATATAGTTGATGATGGTAGCCAATCCGATGAGGGAGATGATCCACCAGCGGAGACCTTTTACCTGGAATTTGCCTGTTTGTGTTTGAGCCATTTCTTGTTTTTAGATTTCTTTCGCTGCCCGGTAGAGGCAGCGTTTGGCCGTGGAAACAACGTGTGCCCAGTGGAAGCAGCGTATGCCCAGTAGCTCGCCTCCGGCGAGTTACTGCTATTTGTTCGCCTCTGGTGAATACCGCGTCGCCGGAGGCGACGGAATATAAGTCACTCGCGGGGACGCGAGCGACTGGGTACACCTTATTACTTTACGCCACACCATGTTACTTTACGCCACACCTTGTTCTTGGATCCCTTACTTTTTATCCGGTATTCCCAAATCCACCAGGAATTTAGCAATAGCCCTGTTCAGCTCAGACGCTTTCTCTTTGGGAAAGCCGCCATGCTTGCCGCCTTCAATGGTCATGAACTCGGTTTTTACACCTGCTTCCACCAGTTTCTTATGCAGGTCAACAGACTGCTGGTAAGGCACGGTGGGATCTGCATCGCCATGCACGATGAATACAGGTGGATTGTTCTTGTTCACGAAATTGATGGGCGATACTGATTTTATAAATGCAGGGTCTTTGGCTTTATCACCCAGCCAGCGGGTAGCCGACTTACTGGTGATATTGGTGCCGTAGGCCCAGTCATTCACATCCGTGATGCCGTATTTGTCAATGATGGCGGCTACTTTCACATTCTCAACACCCGGGCAATTGCCATCGAATCGATGATCGTTGCCGAGCAGTCCAGCCATCAGCGCCAGGTGACCGCCTGCGCTGCCGCCCATGATCACGATGCGGTTGACATCGATATTCAAAGCCCTGGCATTTTTGATCAGGTAGATCAGCGCACAGCGTGCGTCTTCAACAGCGGCCGGTGCTGTGGCCTGGCCGGTGAGACGGTATTCGATATTGCAGACGGCAAAATTCATTTTGAAGAAAGTGCTGAAGCCTGTCTGTGATTCTTTGGTGCCATGGTTCCAGCCGCCGCCGTGGATATTGATCAGTACGGCTGTGGGTTTGCCGGTATTGGCTGGCAGATAGAGATCCAGTTTCTGTTCCCAGTCCTTTCCTTTGGTGTACACTACATCTATCTGTGAAGTATAACCGGCAGGTAACTGTACTTTCTTTACTGAGTCTTTTGTTTCTTCCTGTGCCATAACCGGTGCGGCGGCCAGGAGGGCTAATGCGAAAATGAATGTTTTCATACTCATGATTTATTGAGGTGATCAGGGTAAAAAATCTTCTCTGAGCGGGCTGAACACATCCACCAGCAGGCCGGGTTCCAGGCATACACAGCCATGGATCACGTGCGGCGGAACGTAGTAACCATCGCCTTTGCGGATGATCTTCTTCTGATCGCCGATGGTCATTTCAAATACACCGCTCTCTACATAGGTCACCTGTACGTGTGGGTGCTCATGCAGGGTGCCTACCGCTCCTTTTTCGAATTTTGCTTTTACCAGCATGATATTATCGTCATAACCGTATACCTGTCTCTTGATCCCGTTGTTGAGGTCTTCCCAGGGGATCTCCTGTTCAAACTGAAACTCGCTGCTTGCTCTCATGATTGTTATTTTTTATTCTATTACCAGGAATGAGTTGGGCTCATTGCGCCTGATGCTGATTTTATAGGTTTTCTTTTTGTATGCAAAGATGAATTGAATAATGCCGTTGGTTGATGAAAGCAGTGTAAGGTCTTTCACCTGCGCCTTAGCCCCGGTGGTCACTTCCGCAATGGTATTGTTCCTGCCATGCGGCTCGGTGATGCTGATGAAAGTATGACTGGTGGCCGCAGGCTGCGTCAGCATGAATGCTTTTTCAGTACGCAGATTAAGGTTGGGATCGTCGGCGCCCAGGGTTAGCAGTTTTACACGCGTTGCCGTATCCGCCACAAAAGAGGTGGTGTAGAATTTACGGTTGTTCAACACAGTTATATATGGCTTGCCTTTGGAAGGAATACCGCTTCCGTTGAGCCAGATATGCTGGTATCCATCACTCCTGCCGAGCGCGGACAATTGCTTTTTGTTTATCTCTGCCGGGAAGCCCAGGTCAGTGACATGCCCCTGGTACCAGAAGGGAAGATCGTACTGGTGTGGCTGCTGGCTGTTCGCGGCAAATACATCTATCAGTATGGCCTGCTCTTCTTCATCAGGTGTGAAGAGTATGGCAGAGCGCCAGAGGTTGGTGCCTTTGTAGGCATTCTTCTCTTCGGCACTCACCACCTGGTAGCGGTTGTTGACAGTGAAGTTCACCAGTGAAGGCGTAAACTCCTCTCCTATTTTCTCGTTATTGTTGAAATGGGATTGCTCATCCACCACCAGGGTGTTGTGGGCTACGGTTTGTTTACCCCAGGTATCATTCTCTTTGGTATAGTTGCCTCCATTCTTGGTTTCCACGTTCAGGAAACGAACGGCTCCATAATCGCTGAATACTTCTCCGTTGTTATCATACACCAGCAGGTTGAGCCTGTCGAAGTGGCCATGGCCCATACCTTGCGTGCCTGCCTTCATCACTACGCAGAGCTGGTTGCTGTTGGGGCCGCTGCGCAGGATGCCGATGCCGCCACCTTTGCCGTCTGCGCCATCATTGATCCATTGTGGCTTGTAAGCGAAGGGCTTTGTTTTGCCGGCAGCAATGGCTTTGGCCACGCTCAGACCGGCATCACTGATGATCACTCTCTCCTGCTGTTGTGCAATATCAAGGAGATCATCCCCTGCCTGCATATCACTGTATGCGATATTCACTGCATAGACCATTTCTTCCGTTTCATAGGTCTTGTCCTTGATGGCATCATTGAGCGGGAAGAAAACCTTATTGGTGTAGGTGCATTGTAATGCTGTGTTCACTGCTTTCTTCAGCAAACCGCTGCGGAAATCATAGATCCTGAATCCTGGCTCATACTGGTGGATGGCTTTTGCAAATAGCATGAAAGGCAGGATGGCGTAACGCTGGTAGTACGGCCCTTCTGCATAATAGCCGTCGGGTGAAAACAACTGGTTGAGTTGTGCGAGGAAGCCGCCTTTGTCATCCAGTTTTGTGCCGTGCAGTGCCTGCTGCACCCATTCTTTTCTGCCGGTCACATAACCGGTCATGCCAACTGCGGCCACCGACCAGGTGCCGTGATTATGCACTTTGTTGAAGATAGAGCCGTTTACTACGGAGAGTTCCTTCACCACGGAGGCGAAGAGATCCTCTTCGATTTTTTTTCTGTCTGCAGCCGGGATGGCGTTGTACACGCAATCATAGGCCTGGATCATATACACCTGCCATACGCAGTCGTTCAGGTTCTGCCAGAAGATCTTTCCGCCGGGTTCCTGCTTGCGTTTGGGATGCCTGCCCCAGGTATTGTACACGGCTGCGTATTGGAGCAATAATTCTTTTACATAGCGGGCATAACGCTCGTCTTTCGTTATCTGAAAGGCAATGCCGCAAGCCAGTGCCTGCTGGTAATTCTTTTTATGTTTTTCATGGGTAACGCCGCCACCGCCATCGGCAGGTGTTGGTACTTCAATACCGGATTTAAGCGCCTTGTCGGCATCCTTCTTCACTGTTTTGAAGCTGGAGGCCATTACCGGGAAATCCTCTACCCCACGCCTCACCGCCGCAATATGCTGCTGCGTGAGCATGATGGAGGGATGTGATTGCGCCTGCGAGTAAATACCCGCAAGCATGATCAATATGGAAAGAAAAATAGTTCTCATAGTACGCTCGAATTAAAGTATGCCCATGGGTTTACCATCGTTGCCGTTCATATTGCCGGCTGCCACGATCCTGAAATCATTGGCGGCTGCATTACGGAATACGGGTTTTGTTTTTACGATGTTCTTTCCGGTGGCTTTGTTGAAGAATGTGCTGATTCGGCCGCTGTCGTACACATTGCAATAATCGATATTGAGTTTGTCCCAGGCCATCTCTTCAAACCAGATGATCCTGCCGCCCTTTCCGCTGTAATTGAAAACGCTGTTGGTGATACTGGCCACCTGCACACCGATAAGCTTTACTACTGTGCCCTGCATGCGGTTCTCCACATTATGAAAGGTGCAGTGATCGATGGTTACTTCCGGACCGGTAGTGCTCTCATCGTTCCCACCCCTGTATACATTGATGGCCCCGCTGAGTGTATTGGCGAATACGGAATTGTACACGCGCAGATATGCAAGATTGTAAATGCCTTTATCATCTTTCTCTGCGCCATAATCGATGCCCATACCGGCATTGTTGCGGAATACGGAATTGCTGATGATCACGGAGTCCGCATAAGTGCCTTTGGTGCCTTTGATGCATACATGTCCGCCTTCGTTGAAGTTGATGAACTCACAGCCATCCACTTTCAGGAGATAGTGTGCGCTTACGGGCTTGTTGCCGGTGCTGATGCCGGATTTAACGGCTTCATAGTTTTCGTAGGAACTGTTGAAGATGATATTCTCCACTTCAACACTGCCCCCGCTGTCAAGGAGAATGAAGGCAGGAAGACTGGCTGCTGAAATATTCACCAGTTGCGGCTTTCCGGCCAGGCCGCTTTTTCTCCTGATCACAAGTGGTTTAGAGATCACCAGTGATTTGTCAATTTTATAATTGCCAGCTTCGGTCAGCTCAATCACATCGCCATATGCTGCCCGTTCTACAATGGAAGGCAGCTGCTGGCTGTCGGCGGCTGCCACTGCATGCACGGCAGGCTGACGAACGGTTGCCAGTTCAGGGTTGAACCAGGAGGCGCCGGTATTAGCGGCGCTCATCCAGTTCAGTTTACTGAGGTCCGCTCCCTCTTTGGAAGCAGGCACCTTGAACTGCTGACCCGAATACGATACAGCAGTGAGAGAAGGTTTGTCGGAGCTAAAACCAGTGGGTACAGATGCTACCGTTTTACCGGAAAAGCGGTTGTTCTTAAACGTGATACCGCCATCGTTGTTGGCATCTTCATAAAGTGTGGCATTGCTGTTGAGGATGAAATTATCCCTGAAAGTAACGCGTGCCGGAGGCAATGTTCTTTCTTCATCTTTACCGGCGCCGAAAAGGATGGTCTTGCAGTTTATGAAGGTGTTGTGATGGATGTCCACATCCGTTACCTGCATATAACGGTTGAGCGGTGAATTTGGCACACCATTCAGTACCGTAAAACCGCCATGGAAGCCTTTTCCGGCCAATTCGATGAAAAGGTTGTTAGATACAGTGTGACCGGGGTTGATCACCCGTACCCCACCGGTATAGGGTTTGTTGTTACCAATGAAAATATTGTTGAGCACGGTATTACCGGAGCCATGGCGAAGCACCAGTCCGCCTTCACATTCGTAGAAGGTATTTTCCGTAAGCATATTATTGCAGCTCTTTACGGAAATGATCTCCACTTCCCCGTTGCATCTTTCAAAATAGTTATGATGTACGCGGGTATTGCTGCTGGCGAGGGAATAGCGACTTACCCCAATGCGGATGGTCTCACCACCATTGGATCCCAGTGGCTGGCGGCCTCTGAAATAATTGCTGTCGATGCTATGTTCATTGTGCTGCGAGCGTTCGTCGTTCAGTTCCACGATGAGGGTGGTACCGGTATTGAGCTTGTTGCCGATCACGCAGTGATCGATTCGGTTCTGTTTTCCCCAGAGCGTGATCCAGTGGTCATCGTCAGATCGGCTGGGTTTGCTGAAGTTCTCGAACACGCATTGGGTGAGGCGGCAGTTGTTGGCCAGCCTGTCGCTTTTACGAAAGTCAACGATGGATTTTTCCACTGCATATCCATCCGTGAAATGTAAACCTGAAACCGTTACATGATCACTGCCGAAACGGATGAATGAATTACCGGTAAGCTTCACACTGCCCGGAGTTTCGGCCATTACCACGATGGGTTTTCCGGCACTGCCGGATGAAGTAATAAGCATGGAAACATCCTTCCAGGTTCCGTTGGCCAGTACAATACTGTCGCCCGGTTTAGCTTTGTTCAATGCGGATCTCAGTTCCTGATTATCTTTCACGGGTATGCGCTGGCTGTAACCTGTGTTCATGGCCAGCAGCAGGGTTGCTGTGAGCAACATCGGATTGTTTCGTTTTTTCAAAGCCTTTGATTTATGTTATTGCCAGGTGTTTCTGAGTGCTGCTGATCCGCAGGATATCGTCCAGGTGATTGGCCATGGCCAGTGCTGCTGCATCTTCATCCTGGTCGGCAATGGCTTTCAGGATCTCGTGGTGTTCAGCCATGGCTTCGGCGCTGCGGTACTCTCCGCAGATCTTTTTTTCTATGATATTGCGGATGATATCGGGCAACAGCAGGAGCAGCATGGATTCCATTACGGAGTTCTTGGCGGCATTGGCGATCTTGAGGTGAATGAACATGTCTTCCTGTACGGCATTCTCCTTTGCATTGATCTTTGCATCATAGGCTGCCACGGCGGCACGCAGGGATTCCAGATCTTCTTCGGTCCTGCGCTGTGCGGCCAGCCTGGCTGCATTGATCTCCATATAATAACGTGCTTCAATAAGCGCAAAGAAGTCGTTCTTATTGAAATTGATGATATCGTTTAGGATGCCTTCCATCATCTGGATATTGTACTGCGCTACGTAAGTGCCGCTCTGGGGTGATGTTTTGAGCAGGCCGAAGAATTCCAGTTTGCGGATGGCATCGCGCACATAAGTGCGGCCTACACCGAATTTCTCTGCCAGGATCCGCTCTGCCGGGAGGCGGTCGCCGGGTTTAAGCAGGCCTTCACTCATCAGCTGTTTCAACTGGCGGATGATCTTGTCAACCGGTGATTCTACTTCGATAGCTTTAATGGTTTCAATGATAGAAGATTGATCCATATAGTGGTTGTTTTACTTTTCTCTTAATATATCCATTGTAATGGTGGATGTGCTCTGATTGGGCAGTCCCACCACATTCACGTTGATCACTTTCAGCAGGATATTCTTAGCCGTACTTCCTCCGGGAGGTGTGGTATTGGCATAGATCAGTGAGTTGGCGGCAAATGTGCTGCTGTTGGGCGCACTGGCCGTTGGCGCCTGCACACCAGCAAAGAAGGTGGCTGTTGCCAGGTCATCAAAGTTCATAGCATCCAGTTTTGTTCTCACTGCGGTTTCGGCAGCACCGGACAGTACCCGGTAAGTGGTCTTCGTAAGGGTGGTGGCATTCGGCAGTGGCGGGTCCCAGTTGCCACCGTTACATTTGAAGGTGGTGAGGGTGCCGCTTGAAATGGCCGACGGATTCTGAAATGCCAGCAGCGGGGTGCTGTTACAGAAGATCGCTATTTCGATCTTCGCATGGAGCGAAGGATCTGCATTGGCATCACATGGACTGATGGTGGGCCTTCCTGGTTCCCCGATGAAGAAGCAACTGGGAGAAGTGGTGGTGGTATTACCCTGCGCCATCATGGTCACATTCTTCCAGTACCAGAATGGGAGGATCTGCGTTGGATTGCTGCCGGCTGTTGTGCCGGTTGCATCACTGGCTTCGATCCTCACGCCCGTTACATCATCCGCAAATGGAAATCCATTTACTTCAAAACTGTAATTGAACTCATTGGGCTCACTGTTCTCCAGCACTGGTGTGATGGCCTGATACAGGGTATTGCCGCTGGCTTTTACAATATAAGCATTCACGGTAGTGAGCGCTGTAAATGATTTGATGGTCCCTTTCACTGCCGGCTTGCTATCCGGCAACGCCACTTTCAGTACTGCTGATGCAAAAGTAATCACTGGTTTGAACGGAATATTTACAAACTGTACAACTTTTTCAGCTTTTAATTGATAAATGTCCACTACCTCGATCTTCAGCTGGCCGGCGCCATCGTTGTACTCATACTGGTAGTTGAGGGTGAGGTCTTTTGCATTGTTGCCCTCCACGGACCCAACCAGTTCAAAATTGCCGGTGGCATTGTCGTAGATATTCACCTTACTGATACCCGTAGGCGATGAGAGTTTGCCGGTGATGGCGGTGAGGCCTGTCAGTTGTGGCGTGATCGTTTCCGGTACCTCGGAAATTACGGGTGCGGCAGGATCGAAATACCGGATCGCCACGATCTTCTCCAGGTAGGTATTATTATCCTGCACGGCCAGTACTTTTATGCCTTTGGCTCCGATCAGGCTTACGCCCGACCAGGAAGCGGCCTTCAGGGAAAAATCATAACCCGTAGGCGCATCAGCGGGAAAGTCTACCTGCAGCAGGGTGTCTGTCTTGCCCTGGCGTTGCAGGTAGTAGTAAATTGTTTTCAGCTGGATATTGGTGCTCAGGTTGCCGCTCACCGTTTCTTCAGGCTGAAATTTCTTGATGGCGTTATTGTATACATAGTCCTTTGCCGTGAGTGTGCCTTCGGGCAGCACTGCATCTTTTTTCTTGCACATCACCAGCAGCAGCATTGGCAAAACGGACAATATTCTGATAATCGATTTCATATGACTGGCGTTCATGTTTGTAATGAGGTTGACTAATAACCGGGGTTCTGTCCGATCTCCAGTTCATTATTCGTATCCAGCTCGCGCTGCGGAATGGGCAACAGTGGCCTGGTCTGGAGGTTTGCTTTCAGTTCATCCAGCGGAACTGCAGGTTTGAACCTTTTGTAATGTGCATCGTATTCGGAAGTGTAGTAAGCTTCCATCAGCTCGATGAACTTACCGGTACGCAGCAGATCGAATAACCTTTGATTCTCGAAGGCCAGTTCGATGCGGCGTTCTTCCAGCAGTTTGTCCAGGAAGTTAGCGGCAGTGATCGCTTCAGGACCGGATTCAGGATAGAGATAGAACTGCGCGCTGAAATTACCGGTACCGGGGTAAGTACCCGCTCCTGCCCTCGCACGTACATCGTTGATGATATCAACTGCCTCCGGCGAAAAGCCCAGTGCTTCGGCTTTCAGCAACAGCACATCGGAGAAACGGATCACCGGGAAATCATTCTCGGCATCGTTCCTTACCATTACAGGCGATATGAATTTCTTCACGTATGTCAGTGCATTATAGCGGTCGATGGTCACGGCCTTTCTCTTATCCACAAAGCCGGTGGCAGGTGCGATGTATTTCGCTTCCATATTGGCGGTGGGGAAATTCAGGCCTGAACCATTGCCATTCACGATGGTGCTGCCGCTGTTGAGGGCTGCAAATGAGTTGGCCATGAAATTACCCAGACCGAGCCCCCCTGCCTTGAAGCGGATAGTGAAGATGATCTCCTTGTTCACTTCATTGTTGATGCTGAATACATCGGCATAATTGGGAAGCAGACCATGACCACTGTTGCTGATCACATCATCCAGCAGGGCCAGTGCTTCTGTCTTCCTGTCTTCATCCAGGTACAGTTTCGCAAGGAGGCTTTTGGCGGCCCAACTGGTCACCCGGCCCATATCTGCCTGGTTCTGTACGCTGTAGTTGACAGCAGGAATGAAGCTGGCGGCTGCTTTGAGATCGGCTTCTATCAGTTTATAACAATCTGCAACGGAGGAGCGAGGGATCTTTTTCAATTGTGCAGGCGTCTGCTGGTCCGTGATGATGAACACGCCACCGTAGAGGCGCACCAGGTTGTAATAATGATGAGCGCGGATAAAAAGCGCTTCTCCGGCCAACTGGCGCCTGAGGCTTTCTTCCATCTGTGCGGTTCCTTCGCCCATCGTTGTTTGTCCATTGGCGTAAGTAACACCCAGGCTGCGCAGTACATAGTTGGCGCTGCGGATATTCTTGTAAGTGTAGAACCAGTAGTCGTACACCTTGGTATGCGCCGAATTCTGTAAATACGCGTTGAGGTCGTTCAGCTCGATGTTGGCCACCGATGTACTGTTGGGTGATCCCTGTTTGCTCATGTCTGAACGGAGTTCGGTGAGCATCCATTCCGTTTCCAGTGGTTTCTGCATGCCATTGTAAACGCCTGTGAGCGCCACTTTCACCTCCTCGTAATTCCGGTAGTAATTTTCTACGCTCACATTGCTTTCCGGCTTCAGGTCAATAAGCTTGTTACAGGCGGTGCTGCCAGTTATCATAAGCCCGATCGGAAGTATATAGTGAAATGCTTTCATGATTGTCGATTGATAGGTCTGATTAAAAAAGAATATCTACACCCAGTGAAACGGTTCTGCTCATCGGGAAGCCACCGCGCTGGTAGCCATCGATCAGCGGAGTGCCGTACACACCGCCGGTGGTGCGGGCTTCAGGGTTCACACCACGGTAACCTTTGGCTGTGATGAAGAAGAGGTTCTCCCCTGCTGCATAGAAGCGAACGCTACTTAGCTTCAGTCTCTTTACCCATTTTGCAGGTGCGGTATACCCCAGGATCACACTGCGCAAGGCTGCATAGGAACCATCTTCCACTACATAGTCGGTCAGCATCCAGTCGGAGCCATTGCTGGCATAGGGTGTTTTACCATCTCCGGGATTGGCAGCGCTGATCCAGCGGCCGTTGGTATTATAATTCTTATTGTACCATTTCGATTCGTTGTAGAAGGCATCACCATTGAGGATCTGTGCGCCCTGTACACCCTGGATCACCACGTTAAGATCAAAGCCTTTGTACTTCACATTGTTTACAAAACCCCAGGTGAAATCAGGGAAAGGAGAACCGAGCACCATCCTGTCCTCTTCATCGATGCGTTTGTCTCCGTTACGGTCAACAAATTTCAGTCCGCCTGCTACAAAATATTTGGAGAGGGAACTGGTATATCCTGCTGCCTGCGCATCAGCGATCTGCTGGTCTGAAAGCCATACTCCGTCTGTTTTGTAGCCATAGTACTGTACAGAAGGTGCGCCTGCGAATGCGGCATAGATCTCATTCCTTTCACCATAGTTGAACTGGTGGTCTTCGCCGCCGATATTCAGCAGGGTGTTTTTATTGGTAGCGAAATTAAGCGAGGTGGACCATTCGATCTTCTTGTTCTTCACGTTGTGTGAGGTGAGCTCCAGCTCCCAGCCTTCGTTCTTCACTTTGCCGATATTGTTCCAGAACTGGTTGGAACCGGAGAAGCTCATGGTGCCTTGCTTGAAAAGAAGGCGGTCGGTAGTTCCGTTGTAGTACTCGATGCTGGCAGTAACACGGTCTTTGAAGATACCGAGGTCGATACCTGCATTGTACTGGAAGGTACGTTCCCAGGTGAGTACGTTGGGCAGAACATCGTTGTTGGCAGCAAGACCATTATTCAGTGTACCTGTACCACCACCGAAGGGATAGTTGGCCATATTCAGCAGTTCCAGGTAGGCAAATGGTTCGATGCGGTTATTACCTGTTGCACCGTAACTGGTGCGGAGTTTCAGGTTGCTGAGCCAGTTCACATTCTCCATGAAAGGCTCGCTGCTTACACGCCAGCCCAGTGAAGCGGCGGGGAACCAGCCGTATTTCTGTCCGGCAGGAAAATATCCGGAACCATCTGCACGCAGGGAGGCAGACATCAGGTATTTGCCTTTGTAATCGTAGGTAACACGACCGAGATAACTCAGCAGCCCAACGGGGATCTTAGTGGTGTAGGTGCCTGCCACATCAAAAGAAGAAGCCTGGTTGAGGGTTTGAATATCATCACTCGGCAGGTTGAGGCCGGTGATCTGGTTCTCAGTGGTGTTCGTTTTCTGTGCGGTATAGCCCAGCAATCCTGAGAAGTTATGGTCTCCGAATGAAGTGTTGTAGTTGAGTGTATTCTCCCAGAGCAGGTCGATCATTTTCCGGATCTGTTGTGTGCCGGTGTTCACGTTGCCGTCCTGCCGTGCATTCTTCATAGTGAAAGAGTTGGTTTCCGTCTGGTTGAAATACGCGCTCACACTGGATTTCAGTTCCAGCCCTTTCAGGATGCTGATGCTCAGATCGGCACCTGTGAGTAAGCGATAATTGTAACTGAACCGGGAAACCCTGTCTGCAATGGAACGTGGTGTGTTGTTGCTGCTGGAGAATGGAATTACTTTTCCTTCCGTGAGATTAGGCTCGTTGTAGGAGTTGTAGTAAGAACCATCGGGCAGGTAGCCCTGGTACACCAGGTTGGAGAAGTGGCCGGCCTGCGCCCAGTCGCCCGGACGGATATTCGCCCATGTTGGGTTCTGATTTACAAAGGCAGCTGTGGCGGCTGTATGACGGACCGGTAAACCAGAATAGAACCGGTAATAGTCCGTGAAGTTGACGGCAGGTAATTCTGTTTTGGTGTAAGACGGGTTGAAGTTGATTCCGAATTTCACAGCCTTGCTCAGGTTACCGTCAATCTTGGCTTTCATATTGATCCGGTCGTACTGGTTGTGGATCATAATGCCCTGGTCACTCTGATAGTTACCCGAAATATAGTAGCGGATCTCTTTACCTCCTGATACGCCCATCTGCACGTTGTTGAGCCTGGCATCCTGCAGGGCTTCATCCTGCCAGTTGGTGCCATCGCCATTACGCAAGGTGTTCTCCACCAGGTAACGGGCGATCTCCTGCGGAGTGATGAGGTTCCTGTTGGCTGCTGTAACCGTTGGGTCTTTTTCGCGAAGCGCCGCTTCTGCATACATCTTTTGCGTGTACTCGGTGGTAGTCATGATGGGATGCAGTTCGTAGGCCGACTTCACACCGGTATACGCTTTCACGGTATAACGCGGCTTGTTGGTTTTGCCGCTCTTGGTAGTGATGATGATCACACCGTTGGCGCCGCGTGAACCATAGATGGCGGCAGAGGCCGCATCCTTTAGCACTTCAACGGATTCCACGTCGAAGGGATTCACCATACTGAGGCCGTCCGGTACCGGATGGCCGTCCACCACTACCAGCGGGTCTGCATTGGCGCTGATGGAACTGAGGCCGCGTACGCGCACTCTTGGACTGGTGCCGGTTTCAGAGCTCAGGTTCTGAATGGTAACACCTGCGATCTTTCCGATCAGCGCCCTGTCAAGACTGCTGGTGGGGATCTCATCCAGGTTTTCATTTTTCAGTTTGGAGATAGCGCCGGTGAGGTGCGATTTACGTTGTGCGCCATAGCCGATCACTATCACATCGTCCAGTACCGTTTGTGAGCCTACCAGTTTAATGGAAAGAGAATCCTTTCCACCGATCTCTACCAGCTGGGATTTGTATCCAACGGCAGTGATCATGAGACTGGAGTTTTTGAGACTGGGGACCTTGATGCTGAAACGGCCGTTCTCGTCGGTAGTGGCGTGGGCGTTCTTTCCGCCGGCCACGCTGATGGTGGCTGCAACCGGAGCGCCGGTTTTGGAGTCTGTAACAATGCCTTTCAGATTTTGGGCCATTGCGCCCAGACTGAGAAAAAGGCAGAGAAGCAGGAGGTTGAGTTTTCCCATAAAGCAAGCTTGTTTGCATTAGCCGGGGTCAGCCGGTAAATCACAATCGTTTAGTTACCCTTTTAAAATTGGTTGACCAATTTCTGGGTGACCAAATTTAGGGAATTTGAATTCCGGCCCAAATTAATTTTTGGTTAGACACACAGTGCTGTGAAAATGAGAAGATAAGATGTGGAAGAAGGATAAGTGCAGGGAAGTATTTCATTGTATTGCCTGGATGATATGCTCTGGATTAAATAGATATATTTGCCAACGAGGATTGGAATGATCCCTAACCGACTGTTACAATCAATATGAAACAACTGCTTTTCTGCTTTGCGCTGGTGGCTGCTTTTTTACAGGCCGCCCGGGGAAATAACGATAGACTGTTGACCAGTCTCAGCAATACCATCCGGCTGACAGCCAGTTATGACCAGGCAAGGATCAAAGAAATAGGCCAGTTGAGAGGGGCTTTACAGTCGCCCGGCCTCAGTCCTGCCGAACGTTTCCTGCGACATGAGCGGATCTATGAAGCCTATAAAGTTTTCCATTACGATTCTGCCTATAGTTATGCCATCCGGTTGGTGAAGATCGCCCGGGAAATGAACAATCCGGGCCACCTGGCGGCCGCCAACCTGAAACTCAGTTTCATCCTGCTGAGTACAGGTTTGTATAAGGAAACGCATGATTCCCTCAGTTCTTTGTCGAGGCAACAGGTGCCGGACAGTCTGAAAGGAGATTACTATGCACTCTGGGGCCGGTATTATTATGACGTGGCCGGTTATGCGAACGATCATTTCCATTCGGTGGATTATGACCTGCAGGGGAACCGGTACCTGGATTCCTGCCTGCTCTGGTATGCACCCGGTTCATTTGAGCATGTATACTACAGTGGACTGAAGTATTTCAAGCAGAACAAACAGAAAGAGGCCAGTAGTTTTTTTGAACAGCTGCTGGAAAGCCCCGGTCTTACATATCATCAGTATGCGCTCACTGCCTCCACCCAGAGCGGGATCTATTTGCAGAACGGGGATATGGATAAGGGAATTGCCCTGTTGATACAGGCTACCATTGCGGATATCAAATCGTCCACCAAAGAGACCGTTGCCATTTTCCACCTGGCGGAACTGCTCTATAAAAAAGGAGACCTGATCCATGCGGCCATGTGTATCGAGAGCGCCATTGCCAATGCGGAATTCTATGGAGCCCGGCAGCGTAAGGTGCAGGCCAGTTCAATACTGCCGCTGATCGAAAGTGAGCGTATCAGTGGAATGGAGCAGCAGAAAAGCATCCTGATCAAATACGCCATCGTGGTTACCGTGCTGGTGCTTGCCCTGGTTGCGCTGACCTGGATCATCCTGAAGCAGGTAAAGAAACTGAAGCAGGCGCAGCTGGCTTTACAGGAATCCAATGCTGCCCAACAAGTGGCGAATGTGCAGTTGCAGGAGAGCAACCAGCGGCTGGCGGTGCTCAATGAGAAGCTGGAAGAAGCGAATAAGATACAGGAAGAATATATCGGGCATTTCTTCAATATGGACTCTGAGTTTTACAGCAAGCTCGACAAAATCAAGACCACTATCGAGCAGAAGTTATTGGAAAAGAGGTATGAAGACATCCGCTTTTTTCTGAACAAGATCGATGCTCGGAAGGAAAAAGAGGAGCTGCTCCTCAGCTTCGACCGGATCTTCCTTAAACTCTTCCCCAATTTTGTGGCCCAGGTGAATGAATTGCTCCGTCCGGATGAGAAACTTGTTTTGAAGGATGGTGAAATGTTGAACACAGACCTCCGCATATTTGCGCTCATGCGACTGGGTGTTTCCGACACAGAAAAGATCGCCAGTGTACTGGAGTACTCGGTAAAGACCATCTATAGTTATAAGTCCAGATTAAAGAACAAAGCCATCGTTCCGGTGGAGGAATTTGAACAGCGGATCATGCAGATTAAGGCATTATAGGCCTGTGATCCGTCAGTATTTCAGTCTCTTTTTGTTCTATTATATATTTGTGTAATATTTTACACGGCATTCAAAATCAATTCTTTAGTTTCTCATATTCTGCTCTTTTCCTCTATTTTATTTCCATTGGGGTTTTAAAACTTGGCCTTGACTTTCCACCATCGTTCCTTTACCCTGCACTTATTTCACTAACCCCATCGATTGCTAATGCCATTTATGAGAAATGTATTTCTTTGCCTCCTTTTATTGGTAGCTGCAGGTGCTACCTATAGCCAGGACCAGGTGATCAATCCAGGCGATGTTCAACGTTTCAAAGCCACGGGTAACCAGCTGGAACTCTTCACCTCCAATGCGAATATCAGAGTACAGGTTTACAATGCTTCCATGATCCGGGTACGTATGACCCGCGGTTCCTTCCCCGATGATTTTTCCTATGCCGTAATTGCCCGTCCGGGTGAACAGGTCATAAAACTTGAACAGACAGGCGGCGAGCTCCGCTTTCAGACGGATTCCGTTCAGGTGCGGATCCAGCAAAAGCCATTTTCCATTGCATTCTATACTTTAAGCGGACAGGTGATCAACCAGGATGAGCCGGGGCTGGCTACTTCCTGGGTA
The DNA here is from genome assembly GCF_051955275.1 of Pseudobacter sp. Classification (NCBI taxonomy): domain Bacteria; kingdom Pseudomonadati; phylum Bacteroidota; class Chitinophagia; order Chitinophagales; family Chitinophagaceae; genus Pseudobacter; species Pseudobacter sp. The sequence goes on from NZ_JBQCGW010000138.1 coordinate 44,269, forward strand.
GGCACGGAAGTGACCAGCTACAAAAAAATGCAGCCGGGCGAAAGGTTCATCGGTTTGGGAGAAAAAACCGGTCCGCTCGACCGCAAGGGCAATGGATATACCAACTGGAACTCCGATGTATTCGGTTATGCCGCTAATGCGGATCCGCTTTACAGCACCATCCCATTTTATATCGGGGTACATAGCGGGGTGCAGTATGGGATCTTCTTCGATAACAGTTGGCAGTCGGATTTCAACTTCGGCGCCAGCAATAACCGCTTTTCCTCGTTCGGGGCCAGGGGCGGTGAAATGAACTATTACTTCATTTACAGTTCCAATGTTGCAGGCATCATCAATCACTACACGGCACTGACCGGCCGCATGAGCATGCCGCCGCTCTGGAGCCTGGGCTACCAGCAGAACCGTTACAGTTATTACCCCGATACGGAGGTGCTGAGGATCGCACAGACCCTTCGCGAAAAGAAGATCCCCGCTGACGGCATCACGCTCGACATTCATTATATGGACGCCTACAAGCTCTTTACCTGGAACAGGGACCGTTTTCCGGATCCGAAGGGCATGATCGACAGTCTGAACAGGATGGGCTTCAAAACCACGCTGATCGTTGATCCTGGCATCAAAGTGGAAAAAGGATATGCGGCCTATGAAAGCGGGCTCCGCGAAAATATCTTCCTGAAATATTCTGACGGACAACCTTATACCGGTGAAGTATGGCCGGGCTGGTGCCATTTCCCGGACTTCACCAGTGTGAAGGGCCGCAACTGGTGGAAGAAACAGATCACCGGTTATACGGATGCCGGGGTGAATGGTATCTGGAATGATATGAATGAGATCGCTACCTGGGGACAGAAGATGCCGAACAATGTGCTCTTCGACTATGACGGCCATCCCACCACGCACCTGAAAGGGCATAATGTTTTCGGATTGCAGATGGCCAGGTGCAGTTATGAAGGCACGAAAATGGCGCTTCAAAAAAGGCCCTTCATTCTTACACGTGCCGGTTATGCCGGATTGCAGCGGTACGCGGCACTCTGGACCGGCGATAACCGGGCTGAAGATGATCATATGCTGGCGGGCGTAAGGTTGCTGAGCAGCCTTGGTTTGAGTGGTGTGCCTTTTTCGGCTATGGATGTGGGTGGGTTCACCGGAAATGCTACCGTTGGGCTATACACACGCTGGATGCAGCTGGGCGCTTTCATTCCTTATTTCAGGAATCATACACAGCTCAATACTAAATCGGCTGAACCCTGGACCTTCGGCGAAGATGTAACGGATATTGCACGCAATTACATTAATCTCCGTTACCGGCTGCTCCCCTATCTCTATTCCACTTTTCACGAGGCTACGGAGAATGGCATGCCCATAGTGCGCTCCCTGGCTATCGATTACACGCATGATCCGCATATTTATCAGCCGGTATTCCAGAACCAGTTCTTCTTTGGCAGCAGCCTGCTGGTGATGCCACAGGAAAGTGTGCAGCAGTATGCTAAAGTGTACCTGCCTGCGGGAGAATGGTACAGCCTGTATACGGATGCAAAAGAAGCGGGCGCACAGGAAAAACTCATCGAGCTCAATACGCCTACTCTTCCTGTTTACGTGAAAGGCGGCAGCATCATTCCCATGCAATCGCTGATACAGCATACCGGCGAAAAGCCATCGGATACACTCACACTGCATGTGTACAATGGGGCCGACGCCAATACATTTGTTTATTATGAAGATGACGGGTTCAGTTACAATTATGAGTCAGGTGAATACTATCAGCGCAGCATCCGCTTTGATCCGGCCAGTGCCAGTATCACATTAGACCAGCCTTCCGGAAAAATGCATTCTAAATTCAGGTTCGTTCAGTTGATGTTGCATGGATTTGACAACAGCCAGCTCACACTGAACGGATCAGCCATTCAAACGCGTAAAGACTGGTTCTCTTACCTGGACGCCTATGCGAAAGAAGGCAGTTTCTATTCCGTACCTGTGACAACCATCCTGCTGCCTTACAACAACAACAAAACAGTGATCAGTTTTAAATAATCACCAAACTAACAACCCACTCTCAATTCAACTTGTCATTATGAAATTATTACGCCATTCTGCATTGTGGATGCTTGTCTGCGCCGGCTGGATGCTGCTGAATACAGCCAGCGCCCAGCAAAACAGCACCCGTGTTACCGGATCAGTAAAGAATGAAAGGGGCGAGCCCCTGCCGGCTGTATCGGTGAAAGTTGCCGGCACAGATCGCGGGACTGTCACTGATAATAACGGAATATTTACTCTTCCTGTTACAGGCAATCCCCTGCTCATTTTCTCATTCGTAGGTTATGGATCCGTGCAGGTAAAAGCTGCGCCGGTAATGAATATTGTAATGAATCCATCCGACAATACCATCAACGATGTGGTTGTAATCGGTTATGGTACCACCCGTAAAAAGGAGTTGACCGGTTCTGTAGCCACCATCAGTTCAAAGGATTTTCAGAAAGGCGTGATCAGTACGCCGGAGCAGCTCATTGCCGGTAAAGTGGCGGGCGTTTCCATCACTTCCAATGGCGGCGCACCTGGGGCAGGCAGTGTGATCCGTGTACGCGGCGGCGCTTCATTGAACGCCAGCAATGATCCGCTCATTGTGGTGGATGGATTGCCGCTCAGCGGTAACAATATCTATGGTGCATCCAATTCGCTCAGTCTGATCAATCCCAATGATATAGCCAGTTTCACTGTATTGAAAGATGCTGCAGCCACTGCCATTTACGGTTCCAGGGCAAGTAACGGCGTGATCCTTATCACTACACGGAAAGGTTCCAGTGGTGCGCCGCAGTTCAATTTCGGAACGCAGGTATCCGTTTCGCGCATCGCTAAAAAAATGAAAGTGCAGTCGGCTTCCGATTTCAGGAAATATGTGGACTCACTCGGAGGCGGCACTTATGATAATGTACATACTTTCAAATCGCTCATGGGTAATGCCAGTACAGACTGGCAGGATGAGATCTTCCAGACTGCTATCGGCACTGATAATAATTTCAGTGTGGCAGGTTCTCTAAAGAATCTCCCCTACCGCATATCCACCGGGTACTTCAATCAACAGGGCCTGCTGCGCACGGATCGCCTGCAACGCTTCAGTGGCGGTATCACACTCAGTCCGCGCTTTCTGAAAGATCACCTGAAAGTGGATCTCAACCTGAAAGGAGCTTACAACAAAACCAATTTCGCCAACAATGCTGCCATCAGTTCGGCTGTTTACTTCGATCCCACGCAACCGGTTCGTGCCAGTTCACCATATGGCGATTACTTTGAGTGGGCATCATTGGATAACGGCAGCGGCGCAATCACCCTCAACAAGCTCGCACCCCGCAATCCTGTTGCCTTGCTGGACCTTTACAAAAACACCAGTGATGTATACCGCAGTTATGGCAACCTGCAACTGGATTATAAATTCCACTGGCTCCCGGAACTTCATGCCAATCTCAACCTGGGTTATGATATCGCCAAAGGCGATGGGAGAATAGAAGTTCCTGCGTATGCCGCACAGAACTTCCTGGACGGCGGCCAGCGCAACAAATACACAAACAAGATCAATAACAAAGTGCTGGAATTCTATTTCAGTTACAACAAAGACCTGAAGGAAATCAGGAGCAATATCAGCGCCACCGCGGGTTACGGCTATTACAATAACCTGAGTACGAATTACAACTATCCGTCTATCCGTGCCAACGGAGACACCATGCCAGGCTCCAAACCTTTATTTGCCATGGACAAACCGGAAAACACGCTGATCTCCTACTATGGCCGCTTTATCTACACGTATAATAACAAATACATACTTGCGGGAAGTATCCGTACGGATGGCTCTTCCCGCTTTGCGCCCGATCAGCGCTGGGGCACCTTCCCTTCTCTGGCCTTCACCTGGCAGCTGATCAGGGAAGAATTCCTGAAGAACCAGCAACTGCTCTCCGATCTGAAACTTCGTTTAAGCTATGGCGTTACAGGCAACCAGGATGGAATCTATAACTACCCTTATCAGAGTATCTACTCTGTCAGCGGTAATGGTTCCGCCGTTCAGTTTGGTAATGAATGGTATTATATGGGCACCCCTGCTGCCTATGACGCCAATATCAAATGGGAACAGACAGCCACCTGGAATGCCGGTCTGGATTTTGCTTTCCTCAACAACCGCATCAACGGTAGTCTGGATGTTTATTTCAAAAAGACCAAAGATCTGCTCAACACCATTCCCATTCCTGCTGGTTCCAATTTCAGCAGCACCATTCTCACCAATGTGGGCAATGTGGAGAACAAAGGCATTGAACTGGGTTTGAGCGCTACGGTACTTCATCAGAATAAGCTGAACTGGGATGTGAATTTTAACGCGGCGTATAATGAGAATAAGATCACTAATCTTACGGCTACGAAGGATTCCACGTATCCCGGCACCTTAACCGGAAATGGTGTGATCCAGATCAATACGGTGGATTACAGCCCCAATTCATTCTGGGTATACCAGCAACAGTACATGAATGGAAAACCTGTTGAAGGCGTATATGTGGACCGGAATAAAGATGGCGTGATCAACCAGAAGGACCTCTATCGATACAAAGCGCCTTTCCCGAAATTCACTTTTGGTTTTTCTTCCGAGCTCACGTATGGCAGGTGGCAGCTGAACACCGTGTTGCGCGCCAATCTCGGCAACTACATGTATAACGGCATCTCTACAGGAGCGCTCAGGTCAAATATCCTGAACCCGCTGGGTTACCTGGCCAACAGTCTGGATGATGTGCAGCATACCGGTTTCATCAATGGTCAGAATCAATCAGATTACTATATCGAGAATGCCAGCTTCCTGCGAATGGATAACCTGGGCCTGGCCTATAATGCAGGGAAAGTATTCCGTGATAAAGTAAGGCTGCGCCTCTCGCTCAATTGCCAGAACGTGTTCACCGTAACGAAGTACAGCGGTCTTGATCCTGAGATCTATGGTGGTATCGACAATGCCATCTATCCCCGCCCACGCATTTTTGTACTCGGAGCCAACCTTCAATTTTAGTGATCTTAAAAAATGGATATCATGAAAAAATATTGTCGACTATATATCACGGTACTGATTCCGTTCTTTGCGGCGTTCACCGCCTGTCACAAGGACCTGGACCTGCAGCCGCTCAATGCCAATACATCGGAAAAACAATACAGCACGCTGGAAGGTTACAAGCAGGTGCTGGCAAAAGTGTACGGTTCTTACTCCCTGGTGAGCAGCGCCGGTGTGGGGGTGTCCGATGTGAATATACCCGGCATCTCCGATGCCGGTACAACCGACTTTTTACGCAGCTGGTGGAACCTGCAGGAGCTCACCACGGATGAAGCCATCTGCGCCTGGAACGATCCGCTGGTGCTGAGCTGGCATAATCTTAACTGGACCTCAGGCAATGTATTCATCAATGCCGCCTATGCGCGCAGTCTTTTTCAGATCACGGTGGCCAATGAGTTCATCCGTGAATCCACGGATGAGAAGATCGCGGCACGCGGCTACAAAGAGAATGATGCCAGCACTATCCGCCGGTTCCGTGCTGAAGCCCGTTTCCTGCGAGCCTTCCAGTATTGGGTACTGATGGACCTTTTCGGCAATCCTCCTTTTGTTACGGAAGCTGATCCTATCGGAAAATACATTCCCAAACAGATCCAACGAGCCGATCTGTTCAATTATGTGGAAGCAGAGTTACTGGCTATTCAGAACGATCTGTCAGAACCTCGTCAGAATGAATATGCACGTGCAGACCGTGGCGCCGCCTGGGCATTGCTGGCCCGGATATACCTCAACGCCAAAGTATATACAGGCACTGAAAGATTTTCAGATGCCATCACCTGGTCAAAGAAAGTACTGGATGGAGGTTATGCCCTGAAGACGGATTTCAAGACCCTCTTCATGAGCGATAACCACCAGAACAATCCGGAGATCATTCTTCCCATTGCATATGACGCCACCAACAGTCAGAACTACGGAGGCACTACCTTCCTGGTCTGCTCTGCGCATGGCACCAATCCGCAGGACAACCAGGAGTTTGGGATCCCCAGCGGTGGCTGGCTTGGCAACCGGAGTACAAAGAACCTCCCATTGGTTTTCGGCGATTACAGTGGCAATACAGATAAACGCGCCCTGTTTGGTCCGGGTAACCTGGAGATAAACGATGTAGTGGTATTCAATGACGGACTGGGTGTATACAAGTTCAATAATATAACCAGTACCGGCACTATCCCTCCTTCTCCCAATGGTGTGCTTTGCAGCATCGATTTCCCGCTGTTCCGCCTGGCAGAGATGCACCTGGTATATGCTGAATCAGTGCTGCGTGGCGGAACCGGTGGCACACAGGCACAGGCACTTAATTATTTCAACGACCTGCGCAGGCGCGCTTATGGAAATAACAACGGGAACCTGACAACTATAACGGTAACGGATATCCTGAATGAGCGGATGCGCGAATTATACTGGGAAGGTTTCAGAAGGACCGACCTGATTAGATATGGCATGTTCACCGGCAGTAACTATCTCTGGCCCTGGAAAGGCGGCGCGAAGAACGGCACAGGCGTGTCTGATCATCTGGCGCTCTTCCCTCTCCCGGCTGCGGAGATCATCGCTAACCCGAACCTGGTTCAGAATAAAGATTATTAAAAGTATTAAACACGATTGTATGCGAACGATAAGTAACTTTTGTTCCCTGTTCACCGTTATACTTTTCCTGTTTTCCTGTGAGAAAGAAGGCGCGCAGATCGATCTGCAGACAGGAAATTTCCCGGCTGCTGCACTGAGTGCATCCGGTACAACCATAGTGCTTACACCCGATAAGGAGAATCAGACCGCCATCAGTTTTCAATGGCTGGCTGCTGAATTCGGCGGCCAGCCTGTGATCAGTTATGTGTTGCAGCTTGGCACAATTGCCGATACTGCCAATAACTGGGCCACTGCAAGATCCATCAATATCGATGCGGGTAAAACGAAATACGATTTCATTGTGAAGGACCTCAACAATCTCCTTAACTCAATGAATGTACCAGCGAATATGGCCAATAAAATTGCCGTGCGCATCCGCGCCAATGTGAACCAGTACAATGGCGCTGCTTCTACCATTGCTCCGGCATTCAGTAACACGCTTACCCAGCAGATCACTTCCTATGCGCTGGATCTTTATGTGCCGGGCGACTACCAGGGATGGAGCCCGGGCACTGCGCCCAAACTGGCTGCCGTACCAGGAAAACCGGGATTGTACGAGGGGTATGTGAACATGCCCGGAGCAGGACAGCATTATTTCAAATACACCAATGCCCCAGACTGGGATCATACCAATTATGGAGATGGCGGTAACGGCACCTTCAATACGGATGGCAATGCAGCTGGTCTCTCTGTACCTGATGGCGGCTTCTATTATCTCACGGCCAATCTCAATACCAATAGCTGGACAGCCACCAAGGTTGTCTGGGGTATCCTCGGTGATGCTTCTCCCGGCAACTGGGACACCGATACGGAAATGAGTTATAACGAAGCACAGCAGGTATGGTCAGTTACCGCCAATATGAAAAAGAACGGCTCTTTCAAATTCAGGGCCAATAAAGCCTGGACGCTTGATTTTGGGCTGGATGCAAATGGTAAATTGCATTATGCCAACAATCCCTTCCTGGGGTATACGGATGGCCTGAATAATCTCAGTGTGCCGGATGACGGTAACTATACGCTTATCCTGGATCTGCACATCGCGGGCAATTACACCTATACCTTGCAGAAGAACTAAAAGGCATCAAATCACTTTATGAAACACAGTATGTATCCGATATTATTATCCTGGCTCCTGATCGCCTGCAGCAAAGGCGGCGATCCGGCGCCTCCTCCACCCGTTGTACCACCGGACCCAACCCCTGCCCAGTATGGAACACCTTTTGCGAATGTTCCTGAGCCAGCTGATGCTGTGCTCTACCAGGTGAATACCCGCGCCTTCAGTGCCACGGGAAATTTCAAAGGAGTGATCCCGCGCATCGATTCCATCAAAGCATTGGGAGCAAACGTGATCTACCTGATGCCGGTACATCCCATCGGTAGCGTTAAAGGAGTGAACTCTCCTTACTGTATCAAAGATTATTATTCCGTCAATCCAGAACTGGGCACACTGGATGATCTGCGCAACCTGGTGGATACCGCGCATAGCCGCAATCTCACCGTGATCATGGACTGGGTGGCCAATCATACTGCCTGGGACAATCCCTGGATCACGGCTCATAAAGACTGGTACATGCAGGATGGCAGCGGTAACGTTATAAGTCCACCCAATATGGGGTGGAACGATGTGGCCCAGTTGAATTTCAGCAATGCAGCCATGCGTAAGGAAATGATCAAAGCCATGAAGAGTTGGGTGTATACGGCCAATATCGATGGTTTCCGCTGTGATTATACCGATGGCCCGCCGCTCGATTTCTGGAAGCAGGCCATCGATACGTTGCGCAATATCAAAACGCATAAACTCCTGCTGATGGCGGAAGGTGCACGCAACGGCAATTATACGGTGGGCTTCGATTTTAATTTCGGGTTCGGCTTCTTCGGAGAGCTGAAGAATATTTATCATCAGAATAAAACAGTGCTCACCATCGATAACCTCAATCAGAGCGAATACACCAATGCCAACAGCAGACAGCAGGTGATCCGTTACACCAGCAACCACGATGTGAACGGAGCGGAGGGAACACCGCAGGAACTTTTCGGAGGAGAACAGGGATCGATGGCGGCATTTGTGGTGGCCGGTTTTATGAAAAGCGTGCCGATGATCTATAACGGGCAGGAAGTGGGGATGAGTCCGCGCATACCTTTTCCTTTTACCGGTGTGAAGATCGACTGGACGAAGAACCCTGCTACCACTGCATTGTACAAGCAGCTCATTGGTTTGCGTAACAACAGTAATGCTATCAGGAAAGGGACACTGACTTCTTACAGCACGGCTGATATCTGTGCATTCACCAAAACATTGAATGGAGAACGTGTGCTGGTGATCGCCAATATGCGGAACGTTGCCGCAGTTTTTAATAGTAATGCGGCCATTCAGGGTAATTACATCAACGCATTGAGTGGAGCAGCGGTTACCATCGGCGCCTCAATTAACCTTGCACCCTACCAATACGTGATCTTAAAATAACTCAGGGTGCAGACAGTAACTCGCCAGAGGCGTGCTACCGGGCGCACCCTGAGTATTTACACCAGTCCCTGTTGTACTGCCACTTTAATGAGTGCAGCCACATTATTCACTTCAAACTTTTGAAGCAGATTGCGCCGATGCGTTTCAATAGTCAGCTGGCTCAGGCTTAGCTTTTCTGCGATCAGCGGGGTGGTCATGCCATCAGAGATGAGGTTCAGTATTTCTTTTTCGCGGCGGGTGAGCTGTGGTACTTCTTTCAGTTCATGAGCAGATGGCCTGGCGATGATCTGCCTGATCTCGGCGCTGAAACTGATCTGTCCGTTCAGTGCTTCATTGATGCAGTTCAGCAATTCATCGGCTGAGGCGTTTTTCAACAGGTAGCCGCTGGCTCCATTTTGCAGCATCTGCATGATGATGCTGCGCTCGCTGTGGTTACTGAGGGCCAGTACGCAGGTGCCGGGTGACCGCTTCTTGATCTCCTTGCAGAGCTCCATTCCATTGGAGTCCGGCAGGGAAATATCCAGCAGCACGATATCTGCCTGTCCGTTTTTCAGGTATTCCAGGAAAGCATTACCGGAGGTGAAAGTGCCTGCCACATGAATATATTCCTTACTGCCAAGCAGGCGTTGCAGGCCTTCGATCACCACAGGATGATCATCCACAATGGCCAGCTGTATCTGTTCCTTGTTATGCAACATTCAGTTCAATATTAATGGAAGTGCCTTCGTTGACGGTGGAATTGATCTCCAGTTTTCCACTGAGGTAATCCACACGGTTCTTTACATTGGAAAGGCCGATGCCTTTGAAGCTCCTGATGGCGCTGGTATCGAAGCCTTTTCCATTGTCTTCCAGGGTGATGAAAAAAGTATCATTATTCTGGCTGCATTGCAGCAGGATCTCGCTGGCAGATGCATGCTTGATGGCATTGGTGAGCAGTTCCTGCACCACGCGGTAAATGGTGAGTTGCTTTTCGTGAGGGATATCTGTTGCGATACCATAATGCTGGAAGCGGATATTGACCGTATCCGTCATGAGGTTTTCACAACATTCCCTGAGCGCAGTTTCCAGTCCGAATTTCAACAGTGTTTCCGGCATCATATTGCGGGCGATGCGGCGCAGCTCACTTATGGAATGATCTATCTGGTCTACAACACGGATGAGATCACGGGTTTGTGTTTCAGCCGCCATGCCGGTGAGGTTCATCTTTACACCGGCAAGAAGCCCGCCCAGCCCGTCATGCAGGTCGCCTGCCACACGGCGGCGCTCCCGCTCCTCTCCCTGCAACAGGGCATGCCCCACATGGATCTGCTGCTGCTGCTCTATTTCACGAAGCTGCTGCTGGTGCATGAGGTCCTTTTGGCGGGAAAGTTTTTTGTTATTTCGCATATACAATAGCGTTAGAGCTGCTACTACCAGCAGTAACAGGCAAACAGATGCCAGGAACCAGATCATCAGCATGGTATTCTTGGCGGAGAGTGAGGATCTTTCGTTCTCCGACTTAAGTGCATCGATCTTTTTCTGTTTTTCGGCATTACCATACCTGATCTCCATGGCGTGAATCTCATCTTTCAGTTTGCTGGTGCTGATGCTGTCATTCAGCTGGCTGTAACGCGTCATCCATTCATAGGCAGGCTTGAATTCTCCCAGGGCTGCCTGGGTTTCCGCCATGCCTTTGAACAGTTCAAGGCGGTTGCTGAACAGGCTCATCATTTCCGGCTGTTCCGTGAGATGTATCAGCACTTCCTTAGCCTCGCGGTATCTTTTGAGATTGAAAAGGGCATAGAATTTCTGAAGCAGCAATCGCTGTTCATCGTAGTTCCTTCCCTGTCCCTGGATCTTATCGATGCCATTGGCCACACTTTGCAGGGCGTTGCTGAACTGCTTCACGCCAACATAATACAGGGCCTCTGCGGAATAATAGTCAACAATAAGATGTTCATTGGGTTTACGGGTGAGCCAGGCCATTGCACTGTCGAGCGTAGGCTTTGCCCTGACGAAATCCTCCATCAGTACATAGGTCTCAGCCAGGGTGGTGATGGCGTTGATCAGATCGAGTGTGGAGTTATGTTGTTTAAGGGTTGTGATAGCATCTTCAAGATAGCTCACTGCTTTATTGTACTGCAGGGTATTCTTGAATACGATGGCCAGATCGAGGTAATTTTTACCGAGATAAGCCGTATCCCTGGCCTGTTCTGCCAGTGGAATACTTTCATCGATCATCACCCGCGCAAAACCTTCTTCATCTCCCTTCACCTGTTGCAGGATACCGTAATTATGCCAGGCTTTGGAGCGGAAGCCAAGGGCCTCACGGGTGTCAAATGCCTTGAGTTGGTCATTGGCGGCCATGAATGCTTTTTCACTGGATGGGATATCCGATTTCATATAGAACAATACGCCTTCATAGAAATTGGAGAGTGCGATTATATAGGGAATCTTCTTTCCGGAGGTTCTGGCAATGTTGATGTACTGTTCTGCTTTAATGGTATCCCGGGCAACCCAGTAGTAGGAAAGCAGTAGTGCGGCATTGGCTTTGGTACTGTCGTTGCCGGACTGCATGATGGCCGTGAGGCTGTCTGTATACCTGTTAGGCCTGGATTGAGCCCGGGCATTACCAAAAACAGCCAGGATCAGCACGAGGGTAGTGAGACTGATTTTCTGGATCATTGGGCAAATAAACAATAAATGGATTTCAAAAAGTGAATTAGTGGAAAAATACCGGGAAACAAGTAGGCTAAAAACCATGTTTCATAGGATAGGGTTGCCTTTTAGCTGCTGTTAAATTTGTGGTTGAAACCACCATTAGCTATTAAATCAAAACGAGATGAAGACACCAGTTATGAAGCACCCTTTGAGATTGTTCACTATTTTAATGGCAGTTGTACTGCTGGGAACAGCCTGCAAAAAAGACAAGAAAAGTGGATTTCCACGCACTGTATCCATCGAGTATAAGGTAAGCTCCAACAGCGGGCTGAGTACGGCGGATATTACGTTCACCAATGAGAGCGGCGGCTTGACAGATGTGGACAATGCGTCACTTCCATTTTCAAGAACGATCAGTAAAACACTGAACGAAGCGCAGGCCATTGGCCTGAACGGTTCAAAACTGGTTGCCGGCCACCTGAAGCTGGAGATCATTGTAGACGGGAAGTCTGTGGTAGCGCAGGACTTTACGCAAAGTCCGGTAATTTCTGCGATCGTACAGCACACTTTCTACTGATAAATAACCTTAGTTGTACCTGAATAGAGGCCGTTCCGCAAGGGGCGGCCTTTCGTTTTACGTGGATCACGGCATTGGTTAAGCCATCGGCCTTATCCGTTAAACGAAGCTTTCCTTCTGCCCTGCTGCTGCTTTTCTTTGTGAGGTCAATCTGAAACAATAACCATTATTTAGAACACAAAACCATTGATCATGAAAAAAGCATTTGCAATTGCTGTGATGTTTATGCTGGCATTCGCCACCAACTCCATCGCACAGGCCGGATCTGCCGGCAACAGGGAAGCAGCAAAACCTGTTATCAAAGAAATTACATTGAAACTGGTAGATGGCAGTAATACCGTTACTGTTCCTGATGGAAATGGCACCATCAGATTCACGAAACGCGGAGATAAGATCACTGATGTGGTATATACGGATGCGGCGGGAAAATCAAGTAGGATGCAAAGTTCACAGATAGCAGGGCCCAAACCCTGTAAGTGCCCGATCCCGGATGCCTGCTATTCCATCCCCAATAACCAGAGCATCGGGATGTGCATCTGTAAGGCATGTGATCTGAGCAGTGGAAATCATGTGGTAACAATGTGGCTGCCGGCAGTACAGAAGATCCGTGATGCAGCCAACAAATAATATTTAAGGACGGTTCGGTTTTAAGGGCAATTTCAAGGGTGTTTTTTGATTTGATAGCGGGCAGGCCGGAGAGCCTGCCCTTATCTTTTCAGGTTTATTGACTTTCGTAAAGCAGGCATTCCGGTTTATTCCTCAGCAAAAAAGGGTGTACCCTGCGGCACACCCTCGAACTACAGAATGGGGAACGGTCCTATTTGTTTTCTGCAAGCAGGCGTTCCAGCAAGCTATTCAGGGTTGATTTTTTATAGAAATCAATTTCCGCGGCCACCTTTCCATCTGGTGCAATTACCACCATATAAGGAATGGAATGAAAGCGGAACGGGGTTTTAAGGCCCTTGTCGGTAAACCCGTGTTGTCCAACAGCCTGATACCATGGCATCTTTTCTTCTTCCATGGCTGTTTTCCATTTTTCCAGATCATGGTCAACGGAAACACTGATGAACTCGATGCCTTTGGGGGCAAAGGTCTTATAAGTTTCCGTAAGCGTGGGAATGAATGCTCTGCAGGGACCGCACCAGGATGCCCAGAAGTCCACTACCAGGAATTTGCCTTTAAATCGGTCCCATGAGAATTCTTTGCCATCAGGGCCCGTGAGAACCACAGCCGGAACCGGTTTGCCTGTAAGTGCCATCTTATCCTCATTATCCAGGAAGGCTTTTACTTTCCGGCCCCAGAAGGAACTCTTAACTGTTGGGCTGAGGATAGCATATTTTTCCCGCATGGTGTTGGGTTCAGTACCAAAGTATTTGATCAGAAGATAAGCTGAGAAAATATCCCCCGGGTTATTGGTCACATATTCGGGATAGCCTTTTCCTGAACGCATGAATTGCACGAAAGAACCTTGCAATTCACCGCCTTTCACTGAAGTCTCGTTCAGTTCACTGAAAGGCGTTTCAATGGTGTAGCTGGTATTTTCCAGTATCAGCCTCACTTTTTTGGTGCTGATGAAGAGGTCGATCATATCTGGCTCTTCCACTTTTCCTCTCAGTTCAAACTCGCCATTAACGATCCGGACCTTTTCAGGAAATTCATCATGATGAACTTCCTCACCTTCATGCTTATGCGCATCTATCCTTGCGTATCCGCTGATGATGCCCGGCACCTTCCCCTTTATCACGAAACCCTGTGCAAAAGAGAATGCCGGAACGATCATCATTATCAGAACATAAAAGTTTCTGTTTTTCATGGCGGTAAACTGTTTAAGCTTATTTGATGTGCTCGGAAAGCACTTTCATGATGTCTTCGTTGTACAGTTTGGTGGCCAGGATCTTTCCATCAGGTCCGATCAGAACGTTGAAAGGGATGGCGCTTACATTGTAAGAAAGTGCAGCAGGCTCTTTCCAGCTCAGCAGGGATGACAGTTGGGGCCAGTCCATACCATGACTTTTCACTGCAGCCAGCCATTTTTCACGGTCGCCATCCAGCGAGATGCCCACCATTACAAAGTTTTTGGATTTGAACTTATCGTTGGCAGCTTTCAGGAAAGGGATCTGCGGTTTGCAGGGACCACACCAGCTTGCCCAGAAATCGAGCAGAACGTATTTGCCTTTGTAATCAGCCAGGGTTACGGTTTTGCCATTAACATCGAGTGTGGAGAAATCAGGAGCCATATTGCCTACAGCTGTTTTGTCTTCTTTCGGAGCCCCCATACTTAATGATACAGGCGAAGGGTCTACTTTGCCGGGGAAAAGGATCCTTTGTGAAATGCGTGATTTCTGAGCATGTGGCCCGAGTGTGCGGATCAGTGAATCTACAGCAAAGCGGGGTTTGCCCTGTCCGATGAAAGTAGACATTACCACATAAGATGCAACACCGGAGTTGGAGTTCTTTCTTACCCAGGCCAGTGCTTCATCTTCTCTTTTCAGCTTCCAGTCCTTCAGTTCTTTCTCTGCTTCAGCTACTGCATCTTCATCGCCTACCTGCTGGGCTTTGGAGATCATGTTCTGAAGTTCTGCCAGCCTTGCGTATTTGGGAGAAATTTCAGAAAAATTCTCGGTTATATATTTCCAGTCAGCCACAAACTGGCTACCGGTGATCTTCGCGTCTCTGAAACCAGGTTTTGCACCTTGTTTGATCACCACTTTACCCGGCTCAAAATAATGCACCATACCGGTATGCATCGGATCGGAATAATCATTGCCTACCGAAAGGATATAGGCGCACCCGCCTTTAGGCATTTTAAGATTGAAGCTGAACTTATGATCTTTGATGATGGTCCTTTCTGTTTCTCCGGAATAAGGATCAAACAGGTAGGCTGTTGTATCATTCGGCAGCCATTTCATATCCACATTGATGGACAGCTCATCCTGACTGTGCGCAGACAGTGCCAGAAAGCAGAGAGAAGCAGATAACAATTTCTTGATCATTGTAATGTGTGTTTGGTATTTCAATTTTTGTTTCCTGAAGCATTGATCATGTCCTGCACCAGTTCTACGGTTTCAGCAAGGAGCAGGTCTTTGCTTAATGTATCGAGCCAGTTCCTGTATAATTTCTCCTGTGATTCATCACGCTGCTGCAACCCGGGGTTAACGCGTGTAAAGAAGGAAGGAGTTACATTCAGGAATGTCTGTTGCAGTATTTTGCCGTGTGAGATCTTCTCTTCCAGCTCTTTCATTTCTTTTTTCACTGACAGGTAACCGGCCAGGCTGAGTGGTGCAGGAGCCAGCTGCAGTTGCTGCAGGCGGCTGATATGCTGCGCCAGCATCTGCAGGGCTGTATTGGCTTTGGCTCTTTGCTGCGCCTTGTCTACTACCATCCGGTAAGGGAAGCTGTAAGCAACCTGCCTCGCCTTGTTTATATCGAGCGTATCAGCTTGCAGAACTGCAGGCATTTCCGCCTCTCTTGAAATATTCAGCATGTATTTATCTGTAAGTACCACGTCAGACTTCACTCCTATCATTTGGGTGGTAGTGCCGTTGGCACGGTAGAATTTCTGTACAGTGAGGCGCATGCTTCCATACCTGATATCGGCTGTGCCTTTGGAAGGATCCCCCATTTTACCGATGTTCATGGGGATCTGGGAAGTGCCTTTACCGAAAGATGCGGTGGTGCCAACGATCAGGCCACGATGATGGTCCTGGATGGCCGCAGCAAATATTTCGGAAGCCGATGCACTGCCCTCGTCTATCAATACGGCCAGGGGACCTTCGTACTGTGGCGGTACATTGGGAGACAAATGTTCATCCACTTTATCTCTTCCACGCAGGAGGCTCATGACTGATTGCGGCATAAAGCTGGAACCCATTCTCACCACTTCAGAGAGCGAACCGCCGCCATTTCCACGCAGATCGAAAATGATACCATCCACATCCTGGTCTTTCAATTTCTCTATCTCCATACGAACGTCACCGGAGCAGCCGGGGAATTCGGGATTATCAGGATTCACATAGAACAGCGGAAGATATACCAGCCCTATCTTTTTCCCATTCTGACTGATCACGGCACTCTTTGCTTTATTGGGATTATCGGGTACTCTTTCCCGTTTGATGGAGATGGTTCTTTCTGGCTGTCCGGGCTGCATTACCTGCATTGTCACAGATGTGCCTTCTTCACCGCGGATCATGGATGTAACCTCATTGGGTTCAAGATCAGCTGTAGAGATCATCTTGCCTGTTTTGTCGGCAACGGCCAGGATACGGTCGTTTTCTTTCAGCAGGCCACTTTTGAATGCTGCACCGCCGGGAACCAGCCTTTTTACGAATACATCTATCTCGCCGATTCCCATTTCCATTCCGATCCCATAGAACCTGCCCATTACTGAAGCCATAAGATTGTCTTCCGTATCCGGCAGCGTATAGCCTGTATGCGGGTCCATGCTCAGCGTGATGGCATTCATGTATAACGAGAACTTTTCGTCGATGGCGTTGCTCTTCTGTTCTTTGGTGAAGAACCGGCGGTACCAGGTGGAGACTTTATCGCGTGTTTTCTTTTCAAGCGCAGTGTCTATCACTGTGCTGCCTGTTGTCTGCAGGTCGGCATAATTCTTCAGGAAACCATATTTCAGGAAACCCGACCAGAGCTTTTCTCTTTCTGAAGCATTTGCAGGAAATACACTTTTCTTCCTGTCTATGGTGAATATTTCATTTCGGGAAAGATCCAGTGGTTGTTTCAGTGATTTTTCAACGTAGATTTTGAACTCCTGGATCCTGGTGGCATAGAGTTTCCAGGCAAGGTTAAAGAATTCCACATTGCTGCCGTTGTTGATCTCATCGTCCAGCAGGTTGCGGTATGCATTCAGTTTGTTGATGTCTTCCTGCAGGAAAATATACCTGTTAGGATCGATATAGTTGAGGAACTGGTCCCATACCAGGGCAGAGTACTGATCATCGATGGCCCTGGGGGAATAATGGCTCTTGAGTAATTTCTGAGTAATGGCCCTGACAATGTCTTTGCGCATATTATCGGGGCCAACGGTTTGCGCGCTATTCTGGGCCAAACCTGTACTGGCCGCGCCCAGAAAGAGAAAACCTGCCATCAGGGCAGAACGGGATTTGAAAAAATTCACCATACCGGATAAGCCAGCTGTTTTGTACAGGCAGCTTATCTACAAACACGGTGGACTGAAAACAGGGTGAAGGAAATAAGGATAAATTAATGTACTATTTCCGTGTTTTCCACCAGCTGGCGAATTCGGAAAGATCTTCTTTTTCTTTCTCCATGAGGTCTATCTGATCGTTGATCATCACCATCTCGTTGCTGCGGACGGTATCCGGCTCGGGAAACTGGGACTCATACCTTTTGGAGGCACGGACCATGCCTTCCAGGACATCCACTTTTTCGCCATTGTCCTTATGGAAAGCTTCCACCCTGAAGATACTGGGTTTAAGCACGGTGAGCTTGAGGATGCGCGTATGCACAACAAAAGGAATGGCCGCAGGACTGATCTGGAAGATCATATCGCCGTCTGCCAGTACCAGGCGTTTGTTTTTGGTATCCGGACTGGCCTTGCTTCCATCAAGCAGGAAGATGCGGCAACTGTCTGCCAGTGGAATCTCCTGAAAGGTTTTATAGAGATAAGGAAAGGAATCTACGGGAGGTTTATATATGGGGATCACCTGCTGAGCAGCCTCTTCTCTGGCAATCTTTTCTTTGATGCCTTTGTTGATACGGGTAAAGATGAGAAAAATTGCAGCTACCGCTACTATGACAGCCAGAATTGAGCCTTTCCATTTCATGCAGTTCTGTTATGGTGACCGCTAAATTACGGTAGTTCAGCAAGAAATGTCAGCAGGTTATGGAAAAAAATCCACAGGCATCCATGAGGTTATCATGTTACTGTTGTTTGATGATGATGCGTACATCATCCCAATTGCCATGGTAAGGGGTGGTGATCCCGGCATCTGCTGATTTTGGAATAAAGCTGACAGTGGCGCTGCCAGTGGCTTTGGTGGGTTTCATGCCATACTCGGGGCGTGGGTTGTAAAAGGTGGATTCCAGTTTCAAGGCCTCTCCTCCCGGAAGTTTCTTTGCTTCGATCCTGTACCTTCCAACTGGAATATTCAGGATCTGGAGGGAGGAACTATAAGCCGTCTTGCGGATAATGAATGTCCTTTTTTCCGCTGCATGAAAGAGGGCCTCCGGGATGAGCCTGATCTCGAATTCGGAATTCAGTTCCAATTGTCCGGGTATTGCAAAAATATCTCCTTTTTCAAATGTGGAATATTCAATGCTGATGGCTGCTCCCAGGTAATTAAACGAGAAATGCGGCTGGCTGGCTACCCGCTCCGGTCTGCATCTTCCGTATGGCAGCAGTACCCAGTTCTTCACGATCCCTTCAGGACCGGGAAAACTGCGCAGGTTGCTGTCTGCCGGGAAGAGGCTCATGGAGGCCGGTGCTCCTTCGTACTCAACCACGGCAGCGCCGGCGTAGAAATCAGCGGCTCCCCAGGGGATCATCACTTCGTAATATCCTTTCTCATTGGTCACTGCCGAAGACCCCGAAGAATAACCACCATAACCGGTAGCCCTCACACCGATCACCGCATCGGGTACGGGCTTTCCATAGCTATCGAGCACATAACCTGTTGCCCACCCTTTCTTTTTTGTCAGAGATGGAAATGAAGGCAGTTGCTTGCGCTGATTGCCCATTACATTCACATAACCGGTAGAGCCATCAACTGTAAAGCTGCTCTGTGTTACAGGTAACTGTTCAAATGAAAGCTGGTTCTGAACGGGAGTTGGATCCACTGTTGTTGCCGGATCTGCATTGGAGCACGCATGCGCCACAAGTACTGCAGCTGTTCCCAGGATCAGCAGTTTTTTCATAATGGTCATAGGCTGCAGAGTTACGATACCTGATGATGGTTCCCTGTTCACTGTCGTTTAAATGCGAATAACATCGCCGGATCAGCGGCGATGCTATTCATCGGATTATATTACTGCTTATCGGATAGGGTTATGATAATTGTTTTTTTCATATGACTTTTTCCGCATCTCGAAACCCTTTTTCCTGCCTGCCCCGGGGATTCCCTTGCGGTTAGCCGAAGTTTGCGCACCAATTGCCCCGCATGCAGAAAACTACTCCTGACCGGTTTTTAATCCTGTTGGCCCTTCTTTTTATATTTCCTCTTTCACTGGCAGCCCGTCAGTGGCGGGAGTTGAAAGGAAAAGTTACGGACGACCAATTGCGCCCACTTGCATTTGCTACGGTAAAGCTGTCCGATGGCAGCTGGAATATTTCCACTGTAACCCGGGCAGATGGTAGTTTCTCACTGGGTTTTTCCACCACAGATTCTGCATTTCTTTATTTTCTCGATATCAGTTATGTAGGAAAGGCTCCTTACAGGGGGCTGATCAGCAAAAAAGAAACCGCTGCGCTGCAGTTGTTCAGGCTCATCGATAAAACCTTGAAACTTCCTGAGGTGGAAGTGAATGGTGTTCGAAGAGCACAGAACTCCAACTCCTCCATCATATTCGATCGCGAAGCGATCGAGCAGACACAGGCACTCAGCCTCGCCAACGTGATGAATTACCTGCCGGGACAAACGATCGTGAAACCTGTTGTGACCGTTCAGGCCAACCAGATGCTCACCATGCGAAGTGCTATCACCATGAATTCCATCGATGCACTCAACAATGCATTCGGCGTCAGCTTTCAGATCGATGGAAACGTGATTTCCAATGATGCCAACATGCAGGCCATGAACCCGGGCAGAGGCGGATTCTTCTGGAGCAACAATATTCAGAACCCGGAGAATGGTGTGATCAGGGACAGAAGCTATCGTAATGGTACGATGTATGCGAGTTATGCCAACGAATTCCAGGCCAATAACGGCATCGATATGCGCTCCATTCCCGTAGAGAATGTAGAGAGCATTGAAGTTATATCCGGTGTGGCATCTGCCAGGTATGGCGATTACACAACCGGAGTGATCAATATCGAACGCCGCGCAGGTGTTATGCCCTGGAGAGTAAACATCCGTACCAATGAAGCAACACAGAATATAGGTCTCAACAAAGGCTTCAAACTGAACAACGGATGGGGTGCGCTCAATATTGGATTTGATCACCTCACCGGAAAGGACGATCCCAGTAACTCCTTCAAGAAATTCCGCCGCACCAACCTGAGCCTGCTCTGGAGTTACCAGCATGACGGCCGCGCAAGATTCAAGAATACACTCAGTATCGACGGAAGCTTTACATTGGACAGGACCGACCTGGATCCCGATCTGGGCACGGAGATGATGGCACGCATGGAAAACAGGCGTATCAGTGTTTCAAACCGCAGCAGCTGGACTTTCAAGCGCAGCCTCTTTTATGATTTCCAGATCCAGGGATCTTACAGCACCGGTAAGCAGGAAAGCTACGACCAGCGTTATCTCAATACCACCCTGGTGCGTCCCATGACGGATGCCATGGAAACAGGTATCCATGAAGGGTACTTTATTCCAGGATATTATCTGGCCTTTAAACAGATCCTTGGTGAGCCCATCAATATCAATGCTCGGGCAGAGACCAACAGCCTGATCAGGATAGGAAAGCATATCACCAACAAGATCAGTATCGGTGTGAACTACGGTTACAGCGCCAATAAAGGAGCTGGTATGGTGCTCGATCCCAATCGCCCGCGTTTCCCGAATACAGGAAACAAGAACGACCGTCCCCGCCCCTTTCAGCAGGTACCATCCATCAGCAGTGCAGGTGCATATATCGAGAACGCCTTCAAGACTAAACTATTCAAAAAGTCTTTCAGTGTGAACTTCGGTGTAAGAGCGGATATTCAGAATGAATTCCTGACTTTTTCTCCAAGGCTTAATGCCCGCTACTCCATCACACCTGATCTCAGTTTCAATATCGCGGCTGGTACTTCCACCAAAGCACCCGGCTTGAGTCAGATCAGCCCGGGGCCCGTTTACCTCGATATACCGCTTGCCCCTCCTACATACAATGGAAGTGTGAACGAAAGTCTGTACCTGGTATATACGCATGTGATAGAACTGAATAAGCTGGAGATCCGTCCCTACCGCAGTAATACATTTGAAACCGGCTTTACCTGGAACAGGCATCCATTCAATCTTTCCGCATACTATTTCTACAGGGAAAACAACAATGGGTTCACCACACAGACCGTATTGATGCCGATGGTGCTGCCAAGGTACTCCATCACATCAATGAGCGGACAGAAACCTGAATACACACAGGTGGGGGATTCCATCCACCTACCTACCTACAACCGTGTTATCAATGGTTTGTTCAATGCAACGAACGGACTTGAGTTTGCGCTGGGTATAAACAAGATCAGGGCCATCCAGACCTCTTTCAATTTCAATACGGCTGTATACTTCACCAATAGCAAAACCAGGGCTACCAGTATCAATACCTCTGCCCCCCTGCGTTACGACCTGAGATCAGTGTATGCTGTACATGCGAATGCAGGCAATAAACTGGTGGACATTAAATCCACCATCACCTCTTCCACCCATATCCCTGCGCTCAGGATGGCCGTCAACTTTACAGGTGAATTATTCTGGGCCAATATTTCCGAAGTGAACAGGGAGAGCATTTATCCAGTGGGGTATTACACCAGGAATATGGAATATGTGGCGCTGAGCCCTGAAGAAGCCCGCTCCGAAGAATATGCACACCTCCGGAAAGCTACTACCAACAACGACAACAATCCGCGTTCCTATAATCCATCCTTCCTTTATCCGAATGTACATATGAGGATCAGCAAGGAGATCGGCGATTTCCTCCGCTTTTCATTCAATGCGTACAATGTTTTCAATATCAGACCTGCATACACTACCACCAGTGGCACACGCTACTTCAATGGACAGTCATCGTATGGTGCTGAACTGATTTTTACAATAAAATAGACAAGCATATGAGATTTCTGAATTATGTACTGGGAATAACAGTGACGGCGGTGCTGGCCACCGGATGCCGCAAAGATGATCTTCAAACCAACGTTCAACCCATCAACGTGGTGATAAAAGCATCCTTTGCAGACGAGATAAAGGATTATGCATTCCCTTTCGCAAGCATCAAACTGCTTCTCAAGAACACCATCACTGGCGGAGAACTTACAGTGAATACAGATAATAATGGAATTGGCATCTTCAGTCAGGTGGCATCCGGCGTATACGATGTAACGGCCACGCTTACACTGGATAAAGCCACTTATGAAAACCTTACCGGTGAAACCATCGATCAGACTGAAGTACATATCAATGCAGCCCGCACCAATATGACACTGAACCCGAATACAAACGGCACCATCGAACTGATACTGGAAATGGGAAGGATCGGTGACTGGGTATTCAAACAGATCTATTATGCAGGCAGCAATGGCACCAATGGCGCTTCTTTCCGCGATCAGTTCATTGAGATCTATAATAATTCCAACAACGTATTATATGCGGACAGTCTGTATTTTGGTCAGTTGATGGGTAACAATACCAAGTATGACAATGTTGACCTGAGCAAGACCTACTATGTGAACGATGCAACAGATGCATTGCACAAACAATTCGACTGGAGCAAATCTATCGGCATCACGCCCACCGACCCAAGCGCTTACAGGAATTATGTTTACATGAAATCACTGTTCCGCATCCCCGGTACCGGTAAACAGTATCCTGTAGCGCCCGGAGAAAGCATCATCATTGCTGCGACTGCGCAAAATCACAGAGCTCCCTATGCAGGAATGGATGGCAAACCTATTGAAGTGAAAAATCCTGCTCTGACTGTGGACCTTCACAATGCCAATTTTGAAGTGTACCTGGGGGATATCATTTCCAACCCTTTCAACTCAGATGTTGACAATGGAACAATCCCCAATGTGAAAGTGATCTCCACCGGTGGTAACAGGGACCTGATCCTGGATGCGACCGGCCGTGATGCATATGTACTTTTCAAAACAGACAAATCGCTTCCGCTCTTTGGAGACGGCGCCACTGCCAAAGGTTTCGGATACTATCCTGATCCTACGGTTACATCCGTTTCCGGATCTACAGAGTTCTACTACCAGATCCCCAACAATATCATTATCGATGCGGTGCAGATCCAGAATCCAAGCCCTACCGCCACACAGCGTGTAGCCCGCAAGCTGGTGAATGCTCTGGATGCTGGTCCAACCAATGTTCCTGATGGCCAGTACACATCAGAATCGCTGATCCGCAAAACAGCCAAAACTGTTGCCGGCAGGAAGATCCTGATGGACACGAATAATTCAGCCAACGATTTCGATTTCTTCCTGATCGCACAGCCAGGCGGATTTAAAAACTAATCATGATTTCATTGCGCAGTAATATCATTTCTTTGTTCATCCTGCTGCTGCCCGGCATTGGTCTGGCGCAGCAGGATTCTGCCCTGCAACCGCATACTGAATCTTTTCAGTTGCAGTACAACCGTTATGCAAGAGATGTGATATCACAACCTCTCCTGAAACACCGCAATTACGGAAGCGTACAACTGGGATACCGTTCGGAAGAAGGTGGATATATGGAAGCCCAGGCTCCTCAGAAACAAAACGAACTGTTTTTTTATACTGAAGGAAGTAAACAGATCAGAAAGATCCTTGTGAGCGGAAGCTTTGGCTGGTACAATAACCAGACGGATAGCCAGGCTTTCACACTGCGTCAGAATTTCAAAGATCCTGTTCCCTATTACTATTACGCGGCTCAGCCCGGTAACTGGCAAACCATCCGCTACAAACTACAGGGCATTGCCAGTGCACCCATCCTCAATGATAAACTGACAATAGGCGCCGGTGGTACCTATAACAGTTTCAATGCATGGAGAAGCAATGACCCCAGACCAGAGGAGTTCAATTATGAATTGAGTGGTCAGGCCCTCCTTCATTACAAAATATTGCCCAAACATACACTGGGTATTGCCGGAGGGTATACCCGGAAGAACTATGATAATACCTGGGAATACCGTAACGACAATAACAGTACACGTCCACTGCTGGCAGTATACATCCAGAACGGTTATGGAAATGTTGAACCGATGAAAGGAATGCTTTCCGGTTTTATTTCCACCAATACCAACGGTTATACGGCCGAAGGTTTGTATGAAGGAATCTTTTCCATCGGTACAATCACTGCCACAGGAAAATACCAGAAGAACAAAACGGAGGTGTTCAGAAAACCGATGGCCAGGGACGAGTTGAAACAGGTATTCGGAACTTATAAAGACGATAGTTATACGTTGAACGTAAACTGGCATAAAAAAACAGTAAGAAATCTTTATAATATCAGCTTCGATTACTTCGATGAGCTGGGCAAGGACCAGAATGAACGACTTGCTGCCAATAATTATATCTATGCCATGCAGCAGGCTTCAATAGCCGGTCTGTGGAGCAGGTTGAACAATGACAGGAAAATGAAATATGAGATCGGTGTTGCTGCGAAGCTGGAAGATCAGCTGAAAATGGACGGTTCAGTTGGTCAGAAAGCCGAATACCAGAGCGTTAACGCATGTGTAAGCGGCGCTTATTACTTTTATTTCCCTGCCAGCAAAAGCTCGCTGAAAACCGGCCTGAGGGCGGGTTTCAGGCAACCATTACATGCAGAAGCAGTCAGCGTTTCGCAGATATTCCTCTTCTCTCAGGGAGTGGTGTACCGCGATTATTATTATTTCAACGCCAGTTCTGTAAATATGGGGGCAACTCTCAACTACCAGTTCCCCGTAAAGAAATTGAAAGCTTTCATAACAGCAGCAGGGAATTATGTGAATGCCAGCATTCCTGCGTCCGTGGCAGGATTGATCCCCTATTCCTATCCCGGCAACAATCGTATGCAATGGCAATGCAGTATTGGATTAAATTTGTAAGATGAAGAAGCGGCTTATTATTCTTTCCGGTTTTGCAGTGCTGGTTTCCACCTGTCTGCTTTCTTTCACCAGCGGGTACAAGCCCTGGTTTGAAAATGATCCGTATGCTGACAGTCTCCGTGCAGTTTACAGCCAACCCAGTTCACAATGGCCTGCTCCCAATGTAAGCGCTGGTGTGAAATGGCTGGAGCTCGATAAACTCCCTGAGGGACCGCTAAAGAACCCAACAGCGCAACAACAACCTGTTATTGCACTGGGCAAGGTCCTCTTCTTCGATCCCCGCCTCAGCGGGTCCGGACAGATCTCCTGTGCCAGTTGCCATGTGCCAGATCTCAACTGGACTGACGGCCGCGAACGCGCGCTGGGCCACGATCACCAGACAGGTCAGCGTAATACGCCCACCATCTTCAATGTATGGTTCGCTAAAAAATTGTTCTGGGACGGCCGCAGCAATTCCCTGGAAGACCAGGTGTTCGGCCCGGTGAACAGCGAAATAGAAATGCATGGAGATATGGCTGTGGTTCCCGGAAAGATTGAACAGATCGCGGGTTATGCTCCCCTCTTCACCGCTGCATTTGGTGATGCACATGTAACAGCTGACCGGATCTCCGGGGCCATCGCCATGTTTGAAAGAACGGTGGTAAGCCGCAAAGCGGATTTCGATCATTTCATGAGTGGGAAGAAAGAAGCCATGAGCGATGCCGCTGTACGAGGGCTTCATCTGTTCAGAACAAAGGCAGGTTGCATGAATTGCCATAACGGCCCTTTGCTTACCGATAACGAATTCCATAATATCGGCCTTACTTATTACGGACGTGAATATGAAGACCTGGGACAGTACAATATCACCAAAGATGCAAACGACGTAGGCAAATTCAAAACACCCGGTCTCCGGGATGTGATCCGCACCAGGCCCTGGATGCACAATGGCCTCTTCGATAATATGGAAGGCGTACTGAATATGTACAACGCCGGTATGCCGCAGCCGAAAAGAAAGCCAGAGCAGGTGAATGATCCCCTGTTCCCTAAAACCGATACCCTGCTGAAAAAGCTGAATCTTTCTAAAAATGAGATCCAGGATATCATTGCCTGGCTGAACAGCATTACGGCTGAGCCATGGAAAATGCGACAGCCTGAATTACCTAAATAAATAAGTGCGAGGATCCGGAAGCGGATCCTTTTCTATGTCTTCCGCCCCCGGCCAAAGTTTATCCATCGGTTAATTTTATGAACAGCCTGTTAAAACCGGTGATTTTTCCATTTATCCACATATAGTTTACAATTTATTTATTGAAACATTTCGATGTTTCTATACTTTTGCATTGTCTTTTGTTTCAAAGACGCCATCCAGTTCATCAACGATGCTTATATGAATGCTTCTCTGACGGGGAGCTGGGGAGTTTATTTACTTAATCTAAACAAAATCCGGATTTATGAACAAGTCTATCTATATAATGGCGCTGGGAGCATTCGGGATCATCACCACAGAATTCGGGGTGATAGGTATCCTGCCTGCGCTGTCAAAAGAATTTGGTATCACTATCGATACAGCAGGCTGGTTGCTGAGTGCATTTGCCCTTACAGTAGCGGTGACAGGTCCATTCACCACGGCGCTAACGGCAAAGATCAACCGTAAAACGATCCTCACCCTGGTATTGGCTGTTTTCGTAGTCTCGAATATATTATCTGCTTTTGCGCCCAGCTTTGCATTCCTGATGATCGCCCGGGTTCTGCCGGCCTTCCTGCACCCGGTATTCTGGGCGGTTGCGGCCTCTGTAGCGGCAAAAGAAGCTGGGCCCAAAGATGCCCCCAAAGCAGTGGCAACGGTAATGGCTGGCCTCAGTATCGCAACCGTGCTGGGTGTTCCGCTCACTACTTATATGGCGGATCTGTTCAACTGGCAGGCCAGTTTCTACCTGGCGGGTTTCATAAACCTGATTGCTTTTGCAGGGATGGCATTTTTTGTTCCGTCTATGCCTGTTAAAAAAGAAGCCGGTGTAAAAAGTTCTACCGCCATTCTACGCTCCCCTTTTTTATGGGTTAAACTGTTAACTGTGCTGGTGATGCTGGCGGGAATGTTTGCTTCCTACAGTTACCTCGCTGAATTTCTGAACAAGGTCACACATATGACAGGCGCTGAGGTCAGTATCATGCTGCTTGTATTTGGGGTAACGGGTATTGCAGGCAACTGGGCGATGGGGATCGCACTCAGTAAAAACGTGATGATCACCACCCGGATCTACCTGCTCAGCTTAGTGCTGACACATATACTTGCCTACCAGTTCGGTGGCTATTTTATACCGATGGTGGTGATACTTTCCATCTGGGGCTTTGTTCACACGGGAGGATTCCTGGTGGCGAATATCCAGGTTACAGCCTTTATGCCACAGCAGTCGCTGGAATTCGTGAACAGCCTCCTGCCCTCTTTTTATAATGCAGGGATCACAGCAGGTTCTTTGCTGGGTGGTTTTATCATTGCCAATTACGGGATCCAGCAGGTGATCTGGATGGCAGTTCCTTTATTACTGACAGCATTCGGATTGAGTTTTTATAAACAACCGAAGCGTGAAACGGTAAAGGAAGAAGAGGCATGGCAACCTTTATGTGCAACTGAAACCCGGCCGGAGCCTGCCCTGAGTGAATAATGGGTATTTAAATCGAAGTGAAACCTGCGGCTGTTGGATGGCGGTGGCGGGTTTTACTATTTTTTTCTGTACCTTAAACCATGACTTCCGGCATCTCATTGCGCATACAAAAGCCAGCTTCTGGTCTCCTCAGTTTTGTGGAAAGTTTCTGGATGCTCACCAATCACAGTGAGGAAGCCAAACCTGTGGTCATACTTCCTGATGGCCGGATAGACCTCAGCTATAATCCGGCTTCCGGGCTTACTTTACTTGGACTGGAAACCGGTCCCTCCCAGGCTGTCATCCCTCCCCGCTTCAGTATGTTCACCATCAGCTTCAGGCCGCTGGTGCTGGAATATCTCTTTAAATCATATACACCGCTGCTGCCAGACAATGCGCAGCTAATACCGGAAAACTATCTTGGTTTTATTCCATCGCCAGAACAGGGATTTGAAACTGTTTGCAACACATTCCAGCAGATACTGCTGCAACGATTGAATGTTGAAACTGATCCGCGCAAACA
>NZ_JBQCGW010000139.1:0-13676 GCF_051955275.1 Pseudobacter sp.
CCTGAAAACCCCATCGTGGGTACAGGCCTGGAAGGCAAAGCCGCCCGTGACGCACGTGTTCAGATCCTTTCCGAAGGTGAAGGGGTGGTTGAATATGTAGACGGAAGTGAAATCCACGTACGTTATGACCGTTCAGATGCTGACCGCCTGGTTAGCTTCGAAGACGATCTCAGGATCTATAAACTCACCAAGTTCATCAAGACCAACCAGGAAACCTGCATCAACCACAAGCCTTCCGTTAAGAAAGGACAGCGTCTGAAAAAAGGCGACTTCCTCACAGAAGGATATGCGGTTCAGGCCGGTGAGCTGGCGCTCGGACGTAACCTGCAGGTGGCCTTCATGCCATGGAAGGGTTACAACTTCGAGGATGCCATCGTAATCAATGAGCGTGTGGCCCGTGAAGACCTCTTCACTTCTATCCATATCTCCGAATACGAACTGGAAGTCCGCGATACCAAACTCGGTGAAGAAGAACTGACTCCGGATATCCCCAACGTTTCTGAAGAGGCTACCAAAGACCTCGACGAAAACGGTATCATCCGCCTGGGTGCTGCTATCAAGGAAGGCGATATCCTGATCGGTAAGATCACTCCGAAAGGAGAGAGCGATCCTACCCCTGAAGAGAAACTGCTCCGCGCCATCTTCGGTGACAAAGCCGGTGATGCCAAAGACGCTTCTCTGAAAGCACCGAACGGTGTGGAAGGTGTTGTGATCGGTAAAAAACTGTTCCAGCGCGCCAAGAAAGACAAGAACGCGAAGATCCGCGAGAAAGCTTCCCTGGAGAAACTGGAAAAGATCCACGAAAAGAATGTAGAGGAACTGAAGGAACTGTTGATGAACAAACTGCAATCCCTGTTGAAAGACAAGGCGAGCATGGGTGTAAACAACAACTTCGGTGAAGTGCTGATCGGCAAAGGAGCCAAATTCAATCCGAAGAACCTGTCTGGTATCGACTACCAGAACGTGAATCCGCTGGGTTGGACCGGTGACAATGGCATCGATGATCAGATCAACATCCTGCTGCACAACTATAACATCAAGTTCAACGAAGAACTCGGAAGATACAAGAGGGAGAAATTCAATATCTCTATCGGTGACGAGTTACCTGCGGGCGTTCTGAAACTCGCGAAAGTATACCTTGCTGTTAAGCGTAAGCTGAAAGTGGGTGATAAGATGGCGGGCCGCCACGGTAACAAAGGTATCGTAGCCAAGATCGTGCGTGCAGAAGACATGCCGTTCCTCGCTGATGGTACTCCGGTAGACATCGTTCTGAACCCGCTTGGTGTACCTAGCCGTATGAACCTGGGACAGATCTATGAGACTGTACTCGGTTGGGCTGGTCTGAAACTGGGTGTGAAATTCGCCACTCCGATCTTCGACGGTGCTACTGTAGACGAGATCGCTGAGAACATCAACAAAGCAGGTCTGCCAACCTTCGGCCACACTTATCTGCATGATGGTGAAACCGGCGAGCGCGTCCACCAGAAAGCAACCGTGGGTGTGATCTACATGATCAAACTGCACCACATGGTGGACGATAAGATGCACGCACGTAGCATCGGACCATACTCCCTCATCACGCAACAGCCGCTCGGTGGTAAAGCCCAGTTCGGTGGTCAGCGTTTCGGTGAGATGGAAGTTTGGGCACTCGAAGCATACGGTGCATCCAATATCCTCCAGGAACTGTTAACTATCAAGTCTGATGATATCATCGGCCGCGCGAAAACTTACGAAGCGATCGTGAAAGGTGATAATATCCCGAGAGCAGGTATCCCTGAATCATTCAACGTACTCGTACATGAGTTACGTGGTCTGGGTCTGGATCTGAAGTTTGAATAACAGTGCCGGTTACACGATAACCCCGTGTGTTGAATTTGTAATTATTAAAAAGTAACTGAAAACTCAAATATGGCTATCAAAAAAGATAATCGTCCCAAAGCCACGTTTTCTAAGATCACCATCGGTCTGGCTTCCCCTGACTCCATCCTGGAGCGCAGTTATGGCGAAGTGCTGAAGCCTGAGACCATCAACTACCGTACGTACAAACCTGAGCGTGATGGTTTGTTCTGCGAGCGCATCTTCGGACCCGTTAAGGATTACGAGTGTGCCTGCGGTAAGTACAAGCGTATCCGTTATAAAGGCATTGTCTGCGATCGTTGCGGTGTGGAAGTAACTGAGAAGAAAGTACGCCGCGAGCGCATGGGCCACATCAAACTGGTAGTGCCTGTTGTACATATCTGGTACTTCAAGAGCCTTCCCAACAAGATCGGTTACCTGTTGGGTGTAAGCTCCAAGAAGCTCGAGACCATCGTTTATTATGAAAGGTTTGTAGTTATCCAGGCTGGTATCCGCGAAGACCGCGGCCTCAAGACTGGTGACCTGCTCACTGAAGAAGAATACCTGGAGATCCTGGAGAACCTCCCTAAAGAGAACCAGTACCTCCCTGATGAAGATCCGCAGAAGTTCATCGCCAAGATGGGTGCGGAAGCCGTTCATGACCTGCTCGGCAGAATTGAACTGGATTCCCTGTCCTTCGACCTGCGTAACGCCGCTGCCACTGAAACTTCCCAGCAACGTAAAGCAGATGCCCTCAAGCGTCTGAGCGTGGTGGAAGCTTTCCGTGAAGCAAATGGCCGTATCACCAACCGCCCCGAGTGGATGGTAATGCAGTACATCCCTGTGATCCCGCCGGAACTCCGTCCGCTGGTTCCCCTGGATGGTGGCCGCTTCGCGTCTTCTGACCTGAACGATCTCTACCGCCGTGTGATCATCCGTAACAACCGTCTGAAAAGACTGTTGGAGATCAAGGCTCCTGAGGTGATCCTGCGTAACGAAAAACGTATGCTGCAGGAAGCCGTTGACTCACTGTTCGACAACAGCCGTAAATCAAACGCGGTGAAAGCTGAAGGTGGTCGCGCGCTGAAATCACTCTCAGACGTACTGAAAGGTAAACAAGGTCGTTTCCGTCAGAACCTCCTCGGTAAACGTGTTGACTATTCCGGTCGTTCTGTAATCGTGGTAGGCCCCGAGCTGAAACTCCACGAGTGCGGTCTTCCGAAAGATATGGCTGCTGAATTGTTCAAACCATTCATCATCCGCAAACTGATCGAAAGAGGTATCGTGAAAACAGTTAAATCTGCCCGTAAACTGGTAGACCGCAAGGAAGCTGTTGTTTGGGATATCCTGGAGAACATCCTGAAAGGTCACCCGGTGATGCTCAACCGTGCCCCAACACTGCACAGGTTGTCTATCCAGGCCTTCCAGCCTAAACTGATCGAAGGAAAGGCCATCCAGCTTCACCCGCTGGTGTGTGCGGCCTTCAACGCCGACTTTGACGGTGACCAGATGGCGGTTCACGTTCCATTGAGCAACGCTGCCGTACTGGAAGCCCAATTGCTGATGCTGTCTTCACACAACATCCTCAACCCGCAGAACGGTTCTCCGATGACCCTGCCTTCACAGGACATGGTACTCGGTCTGTACTATATCACAAAAGGTAAGAAGTCTACCGACACTGAAAAGATCCGCGGGGAAGGAAAAGCATTCTACAGCGCAGAAGAAGTGATCATTGCTCACAACGAAGGCACTGTTGAACTGCACGCTCATATCAAGGTGAAAGCTACCGTTCGCCTGGACGATGGCACACTCGTAAGAAAACTCATCGACACCACTGTAGGCCGCGTACTGTTCAACCAGTTCGTACCTAAAGAGGTTGGTTATATCAATGCCCTGCTCACCAAGAAGTCTCTCCGTGAGATCATCGGTGACATCATCACCATCACCAACGTTCCTAAAACAGCCAAGTTCCTGGACGATATCAAGCAGCTCGGTTTCCGTACTGCCTTCCAGGGTGGTCTGTCGTTCTCTATCAATGACCTCATCATTCCTTCTATCAAGGAAGAGGTCCTGGATAATGCGAAAGGAGAGGTGGATGAGGTTTGGGACAACTATAACCTCGGTCTGATCACCAACAACGAACGTTACAACCAGATCGTAGACATCTGGTCTCGCGTGGATACCCGTATCACAGAAACACTGATCCGCGAGCTGGCAACAGACAAACAAGGATTCAACTCTGTATACATGATGCTTGATTCCGGAGCCCGTGGTTCCAAACAGCAGATCAAGCAGCTTTGCGGTATCAGGGGTCTGATGGCCAAACCAAGAAAATCAGGTTCAACCGGAAGTGAGATCATCGAAAACCCGATCCTCTCCAACTTCAAGGGCGGTCTGAACGTATTGGATTACTTCATCTCTACCCACGGTGCCCGTAAAGGTCTGGCGGATACGGCCCTTAAAACGGCTGATGCCGGTTACCTCACCCGCCGTCTGGTAGACGTTGCGCAGGATGTGGTGATCACTGAAGAGGATTGCGGTACACTCCGTGGTATTGCAACCAGTGCACTGAAAGACAATGAAGAAATCGTAGAGCCACTGTACGATCGTATCATCGGCCGTACTTCTCTGCACGATGTATATAACCCAACCACTGAGAAACTGATCGTAGCCGGCGGCTCACAGATCACAGAACTCATCGGAAAGGAAATTGAAGAAGCTGGTATCGAAACCGTAGAGATCCGCTCTGTACTCACCTGCGAAAGCAGAAGAGGGGTGTGCGTGAAATGTTACGGTAAGAACCTCGCAACCGGAAACATTGCACAGAAAGGTGACGCCGTGGGTATCATCGCTGCGCAGTCCATCGGTGAGCCTGGTACACAGCTTACCCTCCGTACCTTCCACGTGGGTGGTGTGGCTGGTTCCGCTTCCATCGAATCTTCACTGCCAGCCAAGTTCGACGGTACCATCCAGTTCGACGGCTTACGTACAGTAACAACCGAAAACAACGAGGGCGAAAAGATCCAGATCGTAATCGGCCGTACAGGTGAGTTACGTATCATGGATGTGAAGAACGACCGTCTCCTCATCACCAACAACATCCCTTACGGTGCAACCCTGCTGGTGAAAGACGGACAACAGATCAAAAAAGGCGATCCGATCTGTACATGGGATCCGTTCAACAACGTTGTTGTGGCTGAAATCCCTGGTAATATCAAATTTGATAACGTTATCGATGGTATCACTTACCGCGAAGAGGCCGACGAACAAACAGGTCACCGTGAGAAAGTGGTTATCGAAACAAAGGATAAGAACAAGATCCCGACCCTGATCGTTGAAGGCAAGGAAGTGAAACTGTACAACTTACCAGTAGGTTCACATATCATTGTGGACGAAGCTGAATCTGTACGTGCAGGTCAGGTACTGGTGAAAATCCCGAGGACCCTGCGTATGCAGCGTGACATCACGGGTGGTCTGCCACGTGTAACCGAGCTCTTCGAGGCACGTAACCCGGGTAACCCTGCGGTTGTGTGTGAGATCGATGGTGTGGTTTCATTCGGCGTGATCAAACGTGGTAACCGTGAGATCGTGATCGAAGCGAAAGATGGTGTTGTTAAGAAATACCTCGTTCCGCTGACACGTCAGATCCTGGTTCAGGACGGTGACTTCATCAAAGCCGGTGCAGCCCTGTCCGATGGTCAGATCGCTCCTGGTGATATCCTCTCTATCAAAGGACCGTTCGCAGTACAGGAGTACGTAGTGAATGAGATCCAGGAGGTTTACCGTTTACAAGGTGTGAAGATCAATGATAAACATATCGAGGTGATCGTTCGCCAGATGATGAAGAAGGTAGAAATCGTGGATCCGGGTGATACCCGCTTCCTCGAGGAGGACCTGGAAGACCGCTTCGACTTCATCGAAGAGAACGACTGGATCTTCGACAAGAAAGTGATTTCCGATGCTGGCGAAAGCACCAAGCTGAAAGCCGGCCAGATCGCAAGTCTGCGTGAGATCCGCGAGGAAAACTCCATCCTCCGCAGAAACGATAAGAAAGCGGTAGAGTACAGGGATGCAAACCCCGCTACTTCTCACCCCGTTCTGCTCGGTATCACCAAGGCGTCACTCGGAACTCAAAGCTGGATCTCAGCTGCGTCGTTCCAGGAAACCACCAAGGTGCTGTCCTCAGCTGCCATCCAGGGTAAATCTGATGACATGCTCGGCCTGAAAGAGAACGTGATCACTGGTCACCCGATCCCTGCAGGTACTGGTCTCCGTGACTTCGACAATATGGTTGTAGGCAGCAAGGAAGAATATGAACTGCTCCAGACCACACGCGAAGCCATGAGCTTTGATGACGAAGAATAATTACCGGTCCGCATGATTTTTGCCTGACGGTACATATAATCAAGAGTAGGAAGCATTTAGCTTCCTACTCTTTTGTTTTTAGCCTGCTACGGCTACGTCTTAATGTTAAAAGTTTTAACAATTTTCTTATAACTCAAGAGCATATCTTGCAAAAAAGCTTTGAATGAGAAATATCTCTACTATCTTAAGTGTTCTGGCTCTCGTACTCGTTGGTGTTCTTTTTTACCTGCATTTCAATGGTAACAAGGATTCTAAAAAAGTTACTGAAGGAACTGGCGCTAATGCCCCCCAAAGCGTCCGCATCGGATATTTCGATATTGATTCATTGCAAACAGGTTATGAGTATTTCAAGGATGTGCTGGAACAGATGAAGAAGAAAGAGGCGGCCATGAACGCGGAACTGGCTGATATGGACAACAGGAGCCGTCGCCGCCTTCAGCAACTGCAGGCTGAACTGCAGAGCCGCGGACAGGCCCTTACCCAGGCTGACGAGGTAAAGGCACAGAACGAAGTGGCCACCATGCAGAAGAATTTCAATGACCGTAAGGTTACCCTGGAACAGGATATGCAGCGTACACAGCTTGAGACCATCACTGAGGTTCGCAATACTGTGTCTGATTTCCTGAAAGAATACAACAAGACCAAAGGCTATACTTATATCCTTTCATATGATCCCGGCATGAGCCTGATGTACTATAAAGACTCAACTTATGATGTAACAGGTGATCTCATCAAAGGATTGAATGAACAGTACGCAGCAAAGAAGAAGAAGCCTTAAGCAGTCCTTCTTCCTGCACCAACAACCAAACTAAATCCCTTATCATCAACCACACTGCTGTTTATGGCTGAACAAACCACCTCATTCAAGCCAACGCTCGGCTTGCTGGATGCCACTATGATTGTGGCTGGATCCATGATCGGTTCCGGTATCTTCATTGTTGGCGCTGATATAACCCGGAATGTGGGCAGCGCAGGATGGCTCATCGCCGTCTGGCTCATCACAGGGTTCATGACGCTTACGGCAGCCCTGAGTTATGGTGAACTGAGCGGAATGTTCCCCAAAGCCGGTGGTCAGTACGTTTATCTGAAAGAAGCCTACAACCCGTTGTTAGGCTTTTTATATGGCTGGAGCTTTTTTGCCGTGATACAAACGGCCACTATCGCCGCCGTTTGCGTGGCCTTCGCCAAATTCACCGCCTATCTTATTCCTTCGTTGAGTGAAGATCTTGTAGCCATACAGATCGGGAACTTTAAAATATCGCCGGCGCAGCTGCTGGCTATCGGTATTGCCATCTTACTAACGTATATCAATACGCGAGGTGTAAGGGAAGGCAAGATCATTCAGACCTCGCTGACCCTCATCAAGCTGCTCAGTCTTTTCGGTCTGATCCTTTTCGGCTTCATCATGGCCGACGGGAAGATCTGGGAAGCCAACTGGTCGAATGCCTGGGACCTGCACCAGCTGGGCAACCCGGAGTCTTATACCACTGCCCTGGCTTTTGGTGCCATCGCGGCCGCCATGGTAGGCTCCATCTTCAGTTCAGATGCCTGGAACAACGTTACCTTCATTGCCGGCGAGATCAGGAATCCCAAAAGGAATATCGGTCTCAGTCTTTTCCTCGGTACCCTGGTGGTAACCCTGATCTATGTGAGCACAAACGTAATGTACACGGCTGTACTGCCCCTGGAAGAGATCGCTTCTGCGGATAAGGACAGGGTAGCGGTGGCTGCTTCACAGAATATATTCGGGTCGATCGGTTCTTATATCATTGCCATCATGATCATGATCTCCACCTTCGGATGCAGCAATGGTATGATCCTTTCCGGTGCCCGTGTTTATTACACGATGGCAAAGGATGGCCTTTTCTTCAGGCAGGCTTCCACGCTCAATAAGAATGCCGTACCTGCAAAGGGGCTCTGGATCCAGTGCCTGGTGATCTGTGCCTGGTGTATAAGTGGTTCTTACGGGCAGTTACTGGATATGATCTCCTTTGTGGTGGTGCTTTTTTATATGCTCACCATTGTAGGCATCTTCATCCTGCGTAAGAAGCGCCCGGATATGGAGCGTCCTTACAAGGCCTTCGGATACCCTGTTATGCCCATCCTGTATATCATCATGGGAATGGCGTTCTGCGCACTTCTTATCATATTCAAACCAAATTATACCTGGCCCGGGCTGATCATTACGCTGATTGGTATCCCGATTTATTATATTGCACTGGCTAATAAAAAACAGGCAATAACAAAATAACTATGGCAGTGACAGATTTTGACCAGTTATTCGCGCAGTTCAGGAATATTAAAATAGGAGTGATAGGGGATGTGATGCTCGACACCTATTGGTGGGGACATGTAGAACGCATTTCCCCGGAAGCACCGGTGCCCATTGTGGCGCTGGACAGAAAGGAACAGCGGATCGGAGGAGCAGGCAATGTGGCGCTCAATCTGGCATCCCTGCAGGCGCAGGTCAGCATCATCTCCGTAATGGGCAGGGATGATGACGGCAGCGATCTCAAAAAGCTCTTCGAGCAGAAAAAAATAGATACCACTTATCTCATCCAGAGCAGTTCCCGCATCACTACCAACAAAAGCAGGATCATTTCCCGCAATCAGCAGATGATGCGCCTGGATGCAGAGATCACCAAAGACCTCAATGAGGCTGACGAAGCCAGCCTGCTGGCCACGGTGGAACAGTTCCTGCAGAAGGAGCAGCCGCAGGTAGTGATCTTTGAGGACTACAACAAGGGAGTGCTGACCGCTTCCGTGATCGAAAAAGTGATAGCACTCTGCAAACAGCATAAGGTGCTGACCTCCGTGGATCCAAAAAGAAAGAACTTCTTCGCGTACAACGGCGTTGACATATTCAAACCGAACCTCAAAGAAGTGAAAGAAGGGCTCAATATCCTCTTCGAGGAAGTGAGCGTTGACACACTCAATGAAGTACACCAGAAGCTGCAGGAGCAGCTTCAGCACAATATCTCCTTCATTACCCTTTCTGAAAAAGGGGTGTTCTACCAGGATGATAACAGTTCCCGCATCATACCTTCGCACCTGCGGAATATTGCGGATGTTTCCGGAGCAGGGGACACGGTGATTGCCGTGGCATCCCTGATCTATGCGGCTACCGGCAGGGTAGACCTGATGGCCGAAGTGGCCAATATTGCCGGGGGACTGGTATGTGAGGAAGTAGGAACTGCCGCTATAAACCGGGACCGCCTCTTGCAGGAATGCAGGATTTTACTAAATTAGTTCGTGTTGCCGCCCGTTTTTCCGGGCCGTACCCGCTTTATCCGGGTATTTTGTGTGTATTGTGCAGCAAAGCAACCGCTGTGAAAGTCTTTAAGTGATATATGACCATTTGAAATAATGTACTGATGCTGGCTGTTACGATACTTGGAAATAATTCTGCGTTACCCGCCTACGACCGTCACCCGACGGCCCAACTGGTTACCCTTGATGACCAGCTCTTCCTCGTTGACTGCGGGGAGGGCACCCAGGTGCAGCTGAGCCGTTACCGTATCCGTTGGGGCCGTATCAATTACATTTTTATTTCACACCTGCACGGAGACCATTATTTCGGACTGCCGGGGTTTCTCAACAGCATGGGGCTGCTTCATCGTGAGAACGATCTGCACCTTTTTGCACCGCCCGAGCTGGAACCCATACTGGACCTGCAATTCAAGGCTGCAAGCACTATTCTTCCCTATACATTGCATTTTCACCCGCTTACCCAGGAGGGAGTGCTGGTGAAGACCGATAAGTTCAAAGTGACCTGTTTCCCTACCAAACACCGTATTCCCTGCTGGGGCTTCCGGTTTGAGCAGGTGAAAGCGCCCCGCCGCGTGAATCCGGAGAGAGCCATTCGCCATGGTGTTCCTGCGGCTTTCTACGACAGGCTCAAATGGGGCGAGAATTATACTACCAAAGAAGGTACACTGGTGACCAATGAACTGGTGACCGATCCCGCTGCCAAACCTAAATCTTACGCATACTGTGCAGATACCATCTACGATGAAGAGCTGATCCCCCGTATTGCCGGCGTGGATGTACTCTATCATGAGACCACCTATCTCAGGGAGCTAAACGACCGTGCAGCAAGCCGTTTTCATTCTACCACGGAGCAGGCCGCCAATATTGCAAAGAAAGCAGGTGTAGGCAGGTTGCTCATCGGACATTTCAGTTCCAAATATGAAAACCTGGATCAGTTCCAGGCTGAAGCCCGCGAAGTATTTCCTGATACCGACCTGGCCATTGAAGGCGTTACATTCAGAGGATAATCTTTATTGTTTATAGCGTTCGTAGACGAACGGCTGAAATGCTGCGATGTGCAGCATTCGTCGATTATACTTCACGTATATCTTCATCATTCATCAGAGCGAAAGTGGCTGTTTAGTTTTGTTTGTTCTAAGAAGTACACTAATTAAAACAAGCAATCAAAAATGAAACTTTTCTATTATTTTCTGATGACAACCGTGATGTTTGCAGGTTGTTCTTCAAAAGGCGATAGCGTTGGCGCAGAGGCATGGGGACAGCAACCGGAATTACCTGTGGTGAATGGCCATCAGGATTTCAATATTTCCGGAACCGGATATTATGTGAATGTGATGGGTAACACTATACCAAGGATGCCGAATTTCCCTTCTCTTTCCGTTAAAAAAAGCATTGCCCGTGGTTATGTTGCTGATCTCAGAGGAAAGCCGATCAAAGGCGCAAATGTATCCTGTTCCAGCACTATGACCGGTGGCTGGTATTCAAGCGGGACGGGCGTTACAGACGATAACGGATATTACGAATTTCAGATCCCTGCAGGCGCTGCTTACTTTTTCGGAACAGCGGTAACTGTAACTTATAACGGAACTCCTGCTGTAATGGCTCTGTATCCCGTGGGCGGCACTACTTCATTTGCTTCTGGCAATGGTGTGGTAAAGAATTTCGTGTTGTTGTCTTATGGACCTGCCAATCCTGATGAGATCGCTGCGCATCCCAATAATGAAACCAATTATTATGGTGGTGCATTGTATTTCTGGTGCAATGTGAATTATGCCGGTGAGAACTATGATGGTTACCTGCCTTACAATGGAGTGGTTGTGATTGAGCTTACTCCGGTTGAACCCTGTATGTATGGTGAAACGAAATCTTTCAAGATCACCAGGCAATTCGGGGAACTCGACGCATTCAATATTGTGAACATCCCGGTAGGAAAATATAATATCAAAGCTTCCCTGAGTGATGGCCGTAAACTGAGGATGAAGGCAACCGGTACTGTAGCGAATGTATATGAAAACCTGGGCCTGAGACCTGATAATACGGTTGGCACTTCAACGGTAACTTTTACTCCGGAGTGGCAGCGTACGCCGGTGATGGTACCCAGTTTCAAGAGCAATTGGGACGCACTCGAAATCAAGTTGAGCTTATAATAGATGATCATGAAAAACAAAAGCAAAGGGATTGCAGTCATGTACTGCAGTCCCTTTGCTTTGTATCGTATGGGTATTATTTCTTCAGATAGTTCTTTACGGCAGCGTACAGGTTGGCACTGAGCGGGGTCATGGGGAGGCGGAGGTTGTTCTCGATCAGTCCGAGTTCCGTCATAAATGCTTTCACACCTGCAGGGTTGTTCTCAGCGAACATCAGTTCATAAGCCTGGATCAGAGTATCGTTGAGGGCTTTGGCTGATTTGAAATTGCCTGCCAGGCTCTCGCGCACCATTCCGGTGAATGCTTTGGGGAATGCGTTGGCGGCTACGCTGATCACACCGTCCATACCACAGGCTATCTGTGGAAGTACCAGGGCATCATCTCCGCTCACTACGAGGAAATCTTCCGGCCTGTCTCGCAGGATCTGCATGCATTGTGCCATATCACCGCTCGCTTCTTTGATACCTGCGATATTGGGAACTTCCTTTGCGAGGCGGATAGTGGTGTCTGCGCTCATATTCCTGCCCGTGCGGCCGGGAACGTTGTAAAGAAGGATGGGCTTTGGAGCAGCGGCTGCCAGCATTTTATAGTGCTGGAAAATGCCTTCCTGTGAGGGTTTGTTGTAATAGGGGGCTGCGCTGAGGATTGCTGTAGCTTTTTCCAGGGGAAGGTGTTCCAGCTCTTTCACCAGATTGATGGTATCGTTGCCACCTACGCCTACTACTACAGGAACGCGGTTGCCAACCTTCTCATAAGTATACTGGATGATGGCGATCTTTTCTTCCTTGCTCAGGGTGGGCGTTTCGCCGGTTGTGCCGAGGGTGACTACGTATTCAACGCCGCCATCGATCACGAAGTCGATAATGCGGCCGAGCGCGTCCAGATTCACTTCCATATTGGAGCGGAAAGGAGTGACCAGTGCTACGCCTGTACCTGAAAGAGTTT
This sequence comes from Pseudobacter sp., assembly GCF_051955275.1. Taxonomy (NCBI): domain Bacteria; kingdom Pseudomonadati; phylum Bacteroidota; class Chitinophagia; order Chitinophagales; family Chitinophagaceae; genus Pseudobacter; species Pseudobacter sp. The sequence goes on from NZ_JBQCGW010000139.1 coordinate 12,564, forward strand.
GCCTGAGAGACATCTGAAAATTGTTTTTGGTTTTGAGTGATGTGAACAGTGAACATTTTATCGCATTACATCAAATAAGAAAGGCCTTCCTGTTACGGGAAGGCCTTCTATTATTTTGCTGACACACAAAACGGTGATCAACCCTTCCCTTGTATGGAGATGGTCTTGACTTGCTTTATATGTTTCTGAATGTTTTGCATTGACGGGGTCAAAAGTAGTGTGCATTTGAATACCACGCAAATAAATTATCCTTCTGCCGGTAATTCTTCCCAGAATCCCATCTTGTTGAATTTCTCGATGCGTTGTTTGACGCGCTCTTCAGGATCCATTTGCCGGAGCTCTCTGATGGTATCTGTGAGGAATGGTTTGAGCAGATCAGCTGCCTGCTGATAATCCCAGTGTGCTCCGCCCAGAGGCTCAGGCACAATGGAGTCGATCAGTCCGAACTGGTGCATATAATCGGGGGTGAGCTTCAGTTGTTCTGCTGCTTTCTCCTTGTATTCCCAGCTGCGCCAGAGGATGGAGGAGCAGGATTCAGGAGAGATCACCGTGTACCAGGTATTTTCCAGCATGAAGATGCGATCGCCTACTCCGATGCCCATGGCGCCGCCGGAGGCGCCTTCACCGATGATCACGCAGATCACAGGTACTTTGAGGCGGCACATTTCATAGATATTGCGTGCGATGGCCTCACCCTGTCCGCGTTCTTCAGCTTCCAGACCGGGATAAGCTCCCGGTGTATCGATGAGGGTAATGATTGGTTTGTTGAATTTTTCAGCCAGCTTCATCAGTCGGAGTGCCTTACGGTATCCTTCCGGATTGGCCATTCCGAAATTACGGAGCTGACGCGCTTTGGTATTTACTCCCTTCTGTTGCCCGATCATCATAACGGTTTGTCCATCCAGTGAAGCAAATCCTCCCACCATGGCCTTGTCGTCACGTACGTTGCGATCCCCATACAGCTCCACAAAATCGGTGGTCATTTTATCTATGTACTTCAACGTATATGGACGGTCCGGATGGCGGCTGAGTTGAACTTTCTGCCAGGGAGTAAGATTCTGTGTAATAGCCTTACGTGCTTCAATAACACGCTCTTCCAGCTTCCTGATTGGA
>NZ_JBQCGW010000140.1:0-26419 GCF_051955275.1 Pseudobacter sp.
CGATTTAGACTTTGGGGGAACCGACTGAAACATATCCTCTATCGGGTATTCACCAACAAACAGTTTCTAACTGCCTATTGCGATAAATATGATCTGAAGTTCAGATTCTTCATCAAGGACGGTGTAGGAAAAGACATTTACTACAAGTTCGGGGTTTACTCGGAGGATCATATCACCCAATATCTGCTGAATACCATCGGCATCAGGAATGAAGATTTCATTATTGATATCGGCGCTAATATCGGCTGGCACTCGCTTACATTAAGCAGCCAGGCAAAACCCACTATTTTTTCTTTTGAACCGGATCCATTCAACTTCAACCTGCTCAGTCAGAACAGGGAGCTTAACAACAAGACAAATGTGCGGCTCTTCAACGTTGCATTGGGGAACGAAAACACAACAAAAACGCTCTATCTCTACAAAGACCATAATCTGGGACGCCACTCCCTGATACAGCAACAGAAATCCGTCAGGAGCACAGAAGTTAAAACTGTGCGGCTGGATTCCTTACTGGAACAGGAGGGCATGACCGGCCGCCGCATCAAACTGATCAAGATAGATGTGGAAGGTTTCGAATATATGGCCATGTTAGGCGCAAAAGAATCTTTAAAAAGAACGGATTACCTGCTCACCGAGTTCACACCGGATATGATGCGCAAGATCAACCAGGACCCGGCCGATTATATCAATCTGCTGAAAGAGGTTGGTTTCACCATCAGGCAGATAGAGCCAAACGGCCTGCATACGCCGGACTTCGACGCTATCATCCGCAATAACCAGCAGGTGAACTTCTTCTGCAGCAGGTAACCCTGAGGGTTATACATGGAGCAACTGATAAAAAATAACCGGATCTCACTGGCAGGCTTTGTGATCACTTTCCTGGGTGCCGTGTTATTTTCAACAAAGGCCATCATCATCAAAGTGGCTTTTGCGCATAGCGCCATCAGTGCGCTTACGTTGCTCACCCTGAGAATGATCTTTTCACTTCCTTTTTATACAGTGGCGGCCGTAGTAGCCGCCAGGAACCAGGAGAACGAACCACTAACCAGGAGTCAATGGACCTGGGTAGTGGTTCTTGGTCTTTTTGGCTATTACCTGAGCAGTCTCTTTGATTTTATGGGACTGCAGTGGGTGTCAGCCGGGCTGGAAAGGCTGATCCTCTTCCTCTACCCTACTTTTGCCGTGCTGATCAATGGGTTTTATTTCAAGCAGAAGATAAGCGGCTTGCAATGGATCGCTTTGCTGCTGACCTATGCCGGGATCGGGCTGGCCTTTGCGGGCGAATTGCAGCTCGATACAGGCGGCGAAAATTTCTACTGGGGTGTGTTCCTCATATTCTGTTGCGCAGTCACCTATTCGATCTATATCGCCGGCAGCGGTCATATTATCCCATCTGTGGGAGCCGGCAGATTTACCGCTTATGCGATGATAGCAGCCACGGCAGGTATATTCCTGCATTTTTTATTTGCAGGCAATTTTGGTGTGCTACGTGAGGCGGCAGGAAGTGCCTGGATCTATGGATTGTTATTAGCGATCTTTGCAACGGTGATCCCGAGTTTCCTGATCTCACTGGGGATGAAGAAGATCGGATCGAATAATGTGGCGATCATTTCGGGGATCGGACCTGTTTCCACCATTTTGCAGGCGTACTGGATATTGGGCGAAGAAATTTTTTTGGAGCAAATTGTGGGTACAATGCTAGTAGTGGCGGGCGTTTTGCTGATTGGCTGGAAAACAACGCGATAAAAAGTTGAAAGGTTTTTTGGTGAGTTCAATATTAGGTTTATATTTGCAACCCCGAACACGATACCGGAACATTCAAGTAACTCTGAATCAACGGTTAACAGATCACCTGCCCAGGTGGCGAAATTGGTAGACGCACTGTGTTCAGGTCGCAGCGCTCGCAAGGGTGTGCTGGTTCGAATCCAGTCCTGGGCACTAGAAAAAAGGTCGTAAGAGTTACTTACGGCCTTTTTCTTTTTTGTCAATTTTAGATTCACTCCTATTGGTGTTACCTATGGTGGATATCAAATCCATAATAGACGAATACAAATCCCTGAATTTGCATGATGTAATAGATTATGACAAATTCAATCAATTCTCCATTGTTCATCACTCCAGCGGAATAGAAGGATCCACCTTAACAGAAAATGAAACCCGCCTGCTCCTAGAAGAAGGTATTACGCCAAAAGGGAAACCCCTTGAGCACAGCCTGATGGTAAAAGATCATTATGATGCCTTGCTTTTTGTGCTGGATGCTGCCCGGAAAAAAACACCTCTTACAGTAAACTTCATACAATCCATCAATGCAAGGGTTATGAAGCATACCGGTGGTTTGTACAATACTATTTTTGGCGAGATCGATGCAACTAAAGGTATGTTTCGCAAAGGCAATGTAAGTGCCGGGGGAAGTTATTTCGTTAATTATGATAAAGTAGAACGCTATACATCTGAACTGGTTGATAAAATCAACAAAGAACTTATTTCTGCAATTACCATAGAAGAGCAACTGCATCTTTCTTTCATTGCCCATTTTGACCTGATCAGTATTCACCCCTTTTATGATGGAAACGGACGCGCAAGCCGCTTATTGATGAATTATATTCAGTGTTACTATGGCCTTCCTCTGGCTATTGTTTACCAGGAAGACAAAGTTGATTATTATGATGCATTGCAGGCAGCAAGGAAGCAGGAAGATATTTCTATATTCACCGGATTCATGACGGAACAGTATAAAAAGTTTTTACTGAACGAAATGCAACAGTTCAGAAGAGACATTGGCACGGAACCTTCGAAAAAGAACAACAGGATTGACGGCAAAGGATTCTCCTTCTTTTTTTAACCGGCATTGGATTACATTCTTATGCTTCCCTCGTTTTGTGGCTAAAACTCCCTGCTAGAATAACGATGTAGGGAGGCGCCCGACATGCAACAGCTGCTGCAACTGATCCTGCAAAAAACAGGTTTAAATAATCCGGGTATTTTTAATACTTTCGGTTTCCAGCCCCTAACCAAATCAACCATTCTCATGGTAAGATGTCTTTTATTTGCGGTGCTGTGCAATATTTTCAGTATTTCCAGTTTCAGCCAGGTGACCCCTGATTTCATTATTCCGGATACCGTTTGTGTAAATTCACCTGTCACTATCCTAAACACATCCGTTGGAGCAACCAGTTATTACTGGAACTTTTGTACGGCCGATCTGAGCAATGCACCAACTGTTACAGACCTGGGCAATATAGGCGGCCAGTTCAATACCCCTGTATTCATGGATTATGTTTCAGACAACGGCAATTATTATGGATTCGTAACCAATCACTATGGCGGAAACCTGATCCGGCTTGACTTTGGAAATAGTCTCCTCAATACACCTGTTGCCACCAACCTGGGCAATTTCGGAGGTATTCTCCCGATCGCTTTCGGTAACGAAGGAATCCAGGTGGTGAAACAGAATGGAAACTGGTTTGCCATTATTACGGGTGGGCACGATGCCTCCTCCTCCACAAGTCCCAGGATCGTTAAAATAGAATTCGGAACAGACATTGCCAATCCGGCGCCGGTTGCCACTAACTGGGGCAATATCGGGAATATGGATTTCCCCATTGACCTGCACCTTTATGAAGATGCAGGCCGCTGGTTCGGCATTACCATCAACAGTCAGAATAATACCATCACTCGTTTCGACTTCACCAACAGTTTCAGCAATGTTCCTGTTGCCACCAACCTGGGCAATATCGGCGGGCTGGATTATCCAACAGGCATCTTTGTGACCACAGACAAAGGAAATTGGTATGCGTTTATAGTGAATCAATCACAAACTCCCAGTCAAAAATCAACTATTACCCGGCTTGATTTCGGCAATTCCCTGAACAATACCCCTACGGGCACCAATCTTGGCAACATGGGTGGGCAGCTATATGATACCCGTGATATCACCATTCTGAAATCCTGCGACCAAACCATTGGTTTTGCCATCAACGGAGGTAGCTCCAATTCAAACATTGTAAGGCTTGATTTCAATAATGATCTCAGTTCCGTACCTGTGGCCAGTGTTGCCGGCAACCTGGTCAATGGAACATTAGCCCATTGTATTTCAAAACTGTTCAGAGATAAATCCAGTGTGTACGGATTTGTAATGAAAGCCTACAGCAACAGTCTCACACGCCTTGAGTTTGCCGGCTGCACCAATGCCAGTATTCCTGCAACCACACAGAAAGACCCTCCGGTTTTCAGCTACGATGCCCCGGGTACCTACAATATCAATCTCACCATCGATGACGGACTGCCCACGCAGCAGATGATCTGTAAAAAAATAGTGGTGCAGGCACCTGTGTCGTCGGATTTCAGTTACGAGCAGGAAATCTGTGACCCGCTTACTGTCAGGTTTACCAACAGCAATACGGGTATTTCTGATTATCAGTGGACACTCGGCGATGGCACAACGGTGAACAACACGCTCAGTCCATCCCACCGATACAGCGCCTATGGCAACTATCAGGTAACCTTCACGGTGATGAAGAACAAGTGTACAGCTCCTGTCAGCAAAATCATCCCACTCCATCTGGGGAAAGAAGATATTGTACTCACACCTGATACCACCATCTGCGATGGCGCCACCAAGCAACTTCGTTCACTACCTTCAGTGGATGTCTGCTGGTATCCCGCCACTGACCTCAGTGATCCACGAATATCCAACCCTGTTACTTCTACTACACAGGATATAACCTATTACTGCACTATCAGGAAGCCAGGCCCCAACCTGGTGAGCAATGGAAATTTCGAAGCAGGCAATACCGGCTTTACGTCTGAATACAATTATAAAACTCCTCCCAATATAAACGGAGGAGAATATTATATCGGAGAAAATTCACAGGACTGGAATCCGCTCATGAGTCCTTGCGTTGACCATACTACAGGTAAAGGGAAAATGATGATAGTGAACGGCGCTACCATTCCCGGTGTTCGGGTATGGTACCAGAGTATTCCGGTGAAGCCCAATACCAACTATGCGTTTTCCATCTGGATAGAAACCGTGAACAATGCCGATCCTGCCCGCCTTCGTTTCACCATCAATAACCATGAAGTAGGATCTCCCATCAACTCAGGCGCAGCCTGCACCTGGATGCAACTGTACACCACCTGGAACTCCGGCAATCAGACCACTGCGGAAATTGCTGTCATAAACAAAAGCACTGTATTCTCCGGAAATGATTTTGCTCTGGATGATATCAGTTTTACCGAAGTGACCACGGTATACGACAGTGTGAAGATCACTGTAGAAAAGCCTACTGTAAATGCAGGCGCAGATGCTGAGATCTGTCCAGGTACCTCCGTAAAACTGGGAGCTACAGGAGCAAATACCTGGAGCTGGTCGCCTGCAGCAGACCTCTCCGACCCTACCCTTGCCAACCCGGTAGCCGCACCCGCTAAAACAACTGAATACACCGCAACCGGCACCACCATCCATGGTTGCATCGCTACAGATAAAGTAACCATCAACGTTATAGCGCAACCGGTTCTTGATAAAACTCCTGATACACTTGTCTGCAACAATACGCCAATCCAATTGAGAGCGGTAGCCAATGGGAATTACAGTTATACCTGGACGCCTGCAGCCGCACTTAACAATGCCAGCACGGCAAAACCAACCATCCCGGTTTTGAAAACACCCACCAAATTCCATGTGCAGATAACCGATCTGAAGAACTGTATCACCAGAGATTCTGTAATGGTGGATATCCGGCCGCAACCGGACTTCAGGGCCAAACTTCCGGATGCTGTCTGCTATAACACCAGTTCAAAATTTGAAGCCAGCGGCGGGGACACCTACAGCTGGACACCGGCAGACCAGCTGGATGATCCCTTCAGCCCCACCCCTTCTGTCAAAGCAATACGGCCGCTGACGTATACCGTGCTGATCTCAGAAAACACCTGCGGTCATGATTCTCTGGTAATATTTGCGCCGCTTCGTATCAATCCTTTGCCAAACACTGACGCTACCAAAACGAATGATATCAATTGTGTAACTACCAGTGCTCAACTCCTTGCTACCGGAGCCATCAGCTACAACTGGTTCCCGGCCTCAGCAGTTGACAATCCCAAAAGACGTGATCCTAAAACACTGGTGGACACTACCACCCAATTCATTGTAAAAGGCACCAACCAGTTCGGATGCATTGCCAATGACACCATTGTGGTGTACGTAACCAAAACAGGTACTCCCATCTTCGAGATACCTAATGCCTTTACTCCCAACCACGACGGTAAAAATGATTGCTTCGGTATCGGCAGATGGACCAACATCAAACTGGAATCTCTGGAAATATACAATCGCTGGGGACAGAAAATATTCCATGGCACCAAATCCACGGATTGCTGGGATGGCACCTTTAAAGGCAAGCCACAGGACAGCGGAGAATATATATACATCATCAAAGCCGCTACTTTCTGCGGACCGTTACTACGCAAAGGAGTTTTATTCCTGATAAGATAAATTTTCCTTCATATCCATGTTCTATTTTTTGAAGGAATGGTATTTCAGCTATGCAAGGCCCACATCAGGTGGCCCAGATATCTATATAATCATATTTTCCCCTCAGGCTTTTCAGGGAAACCATCTTACTGTTGATATCAGGATAATTGAATACCGGCGACGGTAATCCCGGCGTATTGAGGAATTTGTAACTATCATACATTTTTTTGATCTGGCCCTTATAATAAGGAGCTGTTATAACCTTATTGAAATCATTGTATGCCTGTAACAATTTAGCAGTGTCCTTGATCAGTTTCAAGCTCAGGGTGGCCTGCCTGTAACACAGGTATTCCCTGATAAAAGGATTTTGGATTTCGTTTAAGATCACATGCAGGGGGATGGTGCCATTGATTACTTTGATCGCAGTATCCGCCTTTTACCTGGTGGCATACTTGTATTTCAGGTACCCGTCTACCCAACGTCTGTAACTCCGGTAGCGCCTGAACAACAGTTCATCGTTGGGAAGCGAATTAAAAGATACAATGCTGTCAAGCTGCCTGGTTTGCTCCGGACTTAGTTGTTTTGTAAATAGGAATCAGCAAACAATTGCTTCATTAGAAAGGCGGCACAGATCATCCATCTGGCCGCCTTCTCAATTCAGAATAGCTATTATTCCGGTTTATCAATTATTTTTTTACTTTCTTCTTATATTCCTCCAGTGTTGCTTCATACTCTTTCACAAGGTCTTCCCTGATAAACCCTGGATATTTCCCTTCCTTCAGATTTTGTCTGGCGATTTCTATGGCTTTGGTCTGCGATTCCATGGCTTTTTTAAAATCGCCCATATTGGAGTATCCGGTGGCAATCTCTTTATAGATCATAGCCCCGGGCTGGGGATTGTCTATCATTTCCCGCAGTGAATTGATAGCATACAGGTAGGAATCTTTTTTCAAACCTGGCTTACGGCAGATCACTACTCCAACAGAAGCTTTATATCCTGGCTTCGTCTTTTGCCATTCCTTTACAAAAGCCATCGCTTCCTTTTCGCTGACATGATCTAAAAGAATCATGAATTTGTCGAAATTCAGAGGTCCCAGATAACCCGGCATCATAGCAGCAATAGCAGAATCGATGATCTTAACTGCCGTACCATAGCGCTTTTCTTCCACCGCAGATTTTGATTCCCTGCTTGCTTTAGAATAGATAAGCTCTTCTTTTGAAGGCACTCTGTTTGCTTTTGCGACGGCCATATCCCTGGCTTTTTTTATATCGTATTTGCCATCCAGCACCAGTTTCACAATTGAATCCAGCTGTACCGGATGCCCCATCCACTGTATCACTCCATCCTGCACCATGATGGTGCAGGGAATACCATTCACCCCTGCGGCAGTCAACCAGTTTTTCCCCATATGCTCTTCTTTCGTATCAGTTACCACATCAAAGTCCATTATTTTGCCCATATTCCGGACGAATTTTTCCACTTTGGGCTGCAACGAGTCATAGGATAATTTTCCGGTCTTGTCTTCCCAAACATTCACTGCAATAACAGATACATCCTTCTGATTTGCCTTTGCAAATTCTGAGAGATGCGGCATGGATGCGATACATGGCCCGCACCAGGTTGCCCAGAATTCAAAAAGATAAAGATGTCCGGGTTTGTAATCCGCAGCCGGAGAGCCTTTGATCACACTTCCATACCTGAACTCTGGCGCCTTATCACCCACATACAATGTTGGTTTCGGTTGATCCTGCGCATTGCAAAAAGACGTGACAGCTACCAGCAATATTAATACTGCTGTGCATTTGCTTACAATTTTTTTCATCTTACTTGTTATGTTTTCTATTTTTTTATAATATCATTTAACCCAGGAAAGCAATTAATAACTGTTCTGCATGATCTGCCCCTCTGACTGGATGATATCATTATTAGGGATGGGGATCATATAACGGGAGCTTTTTACCGGTAACGTATATACTTTTGAGTTAGTTTTATCTATAGCACTAAGCTTAACGTTGTAGAAAGTACGGCTGACTGTGATATCATCAGCAGTAGTTTCGTTATAAGCGAAACGGCGTATATCATACCATCTGAATGCGAAAGGAAGTTCGCGCCTGCGCTCCTGTAATACAAGTGTCAGTGCATTGCTGGCATTGAAGCCGAGATCCAGGTTTTCATATCCGGTCACAAAACGTTTGGTACGTAAAGCCGTCACTAAAGTTGAAGCAGTAGCAAAATCACCCTTACGTGCAGCAGCTTCCGCTTTGTTCAGCATCACTTCGGCGATGGCAGGTCCTGTGGGTATCAGGTTCAAACCAAATTGCTTGAAACTGTTCAGCCCGGGCACACCCCATTGCGCCGCAAAACCACTGTGTTCAGGCATGAAGTGTTTATACCTCAGGTCTTTTACCCGCTCTGTTTCTGTTGCACCATAGTTTGCAATCAGTGCCGGACTGGCATTGAAACTATTCCTTCCAGCGTTTATTCCGGCGGTATAGCTGGTGTACAGAAATTCAGGCCACGCGAGATATTGGGAATTTGCCCATTGACTGAGGGCGGAATAGGTAACCGTGTATGCTGGCCCGCCAGGTCCATTCGGCGTGTATGTTGTAGGGTTTGTGGCAGGGCCAATAGTATTGAAATCCACCAATTGGGCATTTGAAGTGGCGAGCGCATTATTGGCATGAGTTATTGCAGCATTGTAATCTCCGGTAAATAAATAATACCTGCTCAGAAAACCATCGATCGCCGTTTTGCTGATCCGCCACCGGTAGAGTGGATTCACATCATCATAACTAACAAATGACCGGGCCTGTGAAATGTCTGACAGGATAAAATCATACACTTCTTTTAAAGTGGCCCGCTTCAGGCTTTCAGTATAGCTCACCGTTTTTCTTAATGGAAGTCCGGGTGACTGCAAGGTACTTGAATGGTAAGGCTGGCAGTATTGATTCACCAATACCCAGTATGCATAGGCCCGGTTGAAGTAGGCATTGGCTTTGATCATATTCTTCTCACTTTCATTCCCGGTAACATTATCAACATTAGAGAGGATCACATTAGCGGTGAGGATGCGCTGATAACCATTCGCCCAGATTGGATCACTTGCTGAGGTCTCTATCAGTTTATCCGTATCAAACGTGTAATAGAATGCACTGGTCAGATCAAATACACTTGGTGTGTTATTGTATGCGGCAAGATTGATCTCCACATCATCAGTAGCATTGATCACTGCATAATTGGCTGCAAACTGTCCGGCCCAGTCGGGAGAGGTGCTGGTTACATTATCCAGCAAAGCCTGCAACTGAGCCGTTGTTGTGATGGATGTCTGAATCTTATTGGGTTCTTCCAGATATTTACTGCATGCTGTAAGGCTTATCAGGCCTGACACAAGCGTTGTATATATGATATTTTTCATCTTGTAATTTTTTATTAGATCTAAAAGCCGAACTTAAGACCGAATGTATATGAGATAACCGGCCTGTCTGCTCCCGGAAGAAAATCAGGATGATAGCCATTGGTATTGTTACTCCAGATCAGGCCCAGGTCTCTTACCTGCAAAAACAAACTCATGTTTCTCAACCTGGCACGTTCAATAAGTTTCTGAGGCAGCTGATAGTTCAGGAATACTTCTTTCAGCTGGATGAATGAAGAACTTTCTATGTAGCTGGTCAGGTAGGGGGAATAACGCGGCCAGAGTGTAATGGCGGGGTCGGCCAGCAATGATGGCACTGACGGATCTCCCTGCAGTACCTGGCTTACAAACCTGTTAGGGGCAGTTTTTCCGTAACCTACAAAGGCGCTTCCATAATTAAATGAGGGGTTGAGAAAACTTCCGCCGAATGTTCCGATCAGTTGTGCGGTGATACTCAGATTGCGATAACTGAATGTATTCCGCCATCCCAGACTATGTGGAGGAGTTGTTGTGCCAGCATAATGCATGTAATTGTTGGAAATGCCATCAGTATTGATCAGCAGCGTTTGTGAGTTGAAACCGAATTTTGCTCCTTTCGGACCATAGACCTGCGGCATGCCGTTAGCATCCACTCCGGCATAATCATAGGTATAAAACGAGTTAACCGGTCTGCCCTGAATGAATGCCAAACCGGGTGTCACTAATTCTAAATTCCTGGGATTGGGGTAGTAAAGATCAGTAACCTCATTGTGGTTATAGGCATAATTCAGCGAGGTAGCATATTTAAAGCCACCTGCAAAATCAAGTACCGTACCGAGTTGTATTTCGATGCCACGGTTCAGGATCTCGGCGTTGTTGAATTTTTGAGCGCTGGTGCCATAGGCCTGTGGCAGGGTCCTGGAGCCGGTAACTTCCGTGCTCTTTTTGTTATATACATTCACACTACCTGTCAGCTTGTTTTTGAAGAGGGCGAAGTCTACCCCAAAATTGACAGTATGTGTCCGTTCCCAATGTAAAAACGGATTACCGAAACTACTGATAGTTGCTGTGATGGTACCTGTGCCAACATTGGGTGATGTACCCATATTCACCAATGCCTGGGTGGAAGTAGATTTATCTGCCGTACCGTTACTTCCATAACTTGCCCTGAGATGCAGGTAATCTATTGAACGGACATTATCCATAAAGTCTTCGGCCTTCACATCCCAGTTACCACCCACTGACCAGAATGGCGACCAGCGTAATTTGGGATCTGTGGTGATATAGTTAGATGCATCACCGCGGATATTCAGTGAGAGTGTATATTTTTTATTGTAGGTAATGTCGCTGGCCGCGAAGTAGGATACATACCGGTCCAGGCCATAAGACAGGGTTGTGTTTCCACCCTGGAGTGAAGTTAAGTTTGAGCCGGTGACCGTTCCTGCGGGAAACACATCAACCGAACTTCCATAGCCATAGGGCGGCACCACGGAAGTAAGTGTTTCAGGGTTGTACCCGTAAAGCCATGGATATACTATGCCATCTGTACGGTACTGAGAAACTTCTCCACCGAGAATGGCATTGACGCTGAACATGCTGCCAATATCCTTCAGGTAGGACAATTGTCCCCTGTAATTGTAATTGGTGAAATCATTGTCGGTTTTCTGAAGAATGCCTCCTTTAGGCAAATACACGTTACCTACTGTTTTAGTGGTGTTGTTGTATTGCAGATTGGTGTTGACCATATTCCGCACATAGTAGGTGTCGTCACTGTAATAATTCTTTGTTGTTACTTTTCCGCGCTCATACTGAATTTTCGCGTCAAACGTAAGGCCAGGTATCAGTTTCAGCGTGAGGCCTCCCTGTAAACGTGCATTGTAGTTCATGGTTTGAAGGTCACGGCCCCTCACCTCTCTCAGCAGGTTATATGACCAGTCGGAATATGGGAATTTATTCAAAGGCATCTGTGACAATATGTATGGATCAGGTCCGCCCGTTCCGCCATCAACCCCCGCTACTTGTTTTGCATAACTTCCATCGGGGTTCAGGAACATTTCATAGGAAGAAATACCTCCACCAAAAAGTGTAGGATAGCCGTTCAGTTCTGAAAGGATAGTACCGCTGTTCTGCTGATTGAAATACTGGATGAATGTGTTGAAGTTAAGCGTCAGGAATTTGGTCAGCTTATACTCGTTGGCGAAGTTGATATCGTACTTCTTGAAGCCATTGCCAATGAACCGGTCTTTATTCTGCTCGTGCAATAAGGAGAGATAGGTCTTGGACCTGTCGGTATTATTGCTGAGGCTGATATTATATTGCTGGGTAAGCGGATGGCGCATGAGATATTCCTGCATCTGGCCCCGGTTATCTATTTTGCTCAGTGCATCCAGGCCGGCGTTCATATCAGCAGTTGACAATCGTCCGTATTGGTTGGCAAACAATAATTGCTGGGCGGCAGTAAGCGTCGTTCTGAACTCGCTTGGGAACAGGCCGCCCTGATAAAAGAGCCCGGCAGTAACGTAGATCTTCTTTTCGAAGGCCAGTTTTTCATAGGCCACCTGATCTGCAGCGTTGGCCATCGTGTAAATCTGATCGAGATCGGGCCTGTTGCCAATGCGGGTAAAAGCGCTGGCATCGATGGTGAGCCCCTGCTTGCCTTTTGCTTTTTTGGTGGTGATCACAATCACACCGTTTGCTGATCGGGCGCCCCAGATAGCAGAAGCGGCGGCATCTTTCAACACGTCAACACTTTCCACATCATTGGGGTTGATGGCGGAAAAATCACCGTTCATCAGTGGAAATCCATCGATGACGATCAATGGTGAACGCTGATTATTGGTGGTTCCCAGGGTGGAAATGCCCCGGATGGTAAATGTAACATTCCCATTTGCGCTTTCCTGGCCCTGCATACCTGCAACAACACCTTGCAGCATGGATGAGAGATCGGTATTGGGCCTGTTGGCCAGCACATCCTGTCCAACACGTTCTATAGTTCCGGTAGCGCGGGTCCTGTTCAGTGTTTGAAAACCGGTTGACACTATTGAAACACCTTCAAGGCTTGTAATGGAGTGCGCCAGGATTACGGTAATTGCTGAATTATCAGAAATGGTACGTTCCTGCGTTTCAAAACCAATAGAGGAAAAAACCAGCACATCTCCTGCTTTCACGTTGGCTGTAAATACACCATCGGCATCTGTAACACCCAGCACGCGGGATTTCTTTAAGGAAATTGATATGCCCGGAACAGGCTTGCCGAGTGAATCCACCACTCTTATTTTTACCGGCGGTGCCAGCAATCCGGAAAGCGATATCTGCAATTGAGATATGGAAGGTGGCTTGGGAGAAATAAAAATCGTTTTATCAGCGATCTCATATTTAAGCGGTTGGTCCTTCAGAATGAGATCCAGGAACTGGGTAAGCGGCAGGGCTTTCACGGTAAGTGAAAAGGTTTTGTTGCCGGATAATAATGCAGCATCATACCCTACAATGTAACCCGTTTGTTTGCGGACAGCTGAAAATATTTGTTTGTAGGTCAGTTCCTTCCCGGAAATAGTAACAGATTGGCCAATACCTGAGGCCGATGCTGACATACAAGCAACAAATAGTAAAATAGTGAGCAATCTCATAACTCTCATGAATTGAGCTGGCAGCCCGTAATCACCTCCGGAAGGCTGGATAAAAGCCCTTATCCGGAAGCACACGAAGGCGCTGCCAATAGCAGTTTTTTGCATAAATTGCATTGTTTGGTTGAAAAAATACTTATACGGTCATTTGAATCAACTAAAACACCGCCGGGAGTGTTACTACCACTTCCGGTTTTTTTAGACGATCCTGCCAGGATAGCTGCTTGTATACACTGTAAGATTCATCGCGCTTTCAATTATGGTAAAATGATCAGGGTTCTGCCATCCAGCCTGTAGTGAACACCCATTTCTCCCAACTGCTTCAGGAGCACATTGAGTGAAACACCCCTGGTCATACCACCTGCCAGCTCCAGGTTGGGAGTTTTATTATTTTCGTAAACAACCTGGATATCATACCAACGTTCCAGTTGGCGCATGATCTCATCAAAACTTGCCCCGTCGAAATTGATCAGCCCATTCTTCCAGGCCATTATTTTTTCTACATCCACATTTTTATGCACTTTGATCATTCCGTTCAATTCTGCCTGTTCGCCAGGTTGTAAGTTCACTGTTGAAGCCAGGTGCTGTGCAGAGAATCGGATACGCCCTTCTATCAGTGTTGTATAAATTGCCGTTTCTTCAGCATATGCATTTACATTGAAATGAGTGCCTAAAACTTCCACCTGCCCTTTCCCGTTAACGTTCACGATAAAAGGTTTTCCGGCATTTTTCGCCACTTCAAAGTAGGCTTCACCAGTAATATCCACCACTCTTTGCTTTCCAACAAAGGAAACAGGATAGCGGATGGAGCTGGCTGCATTCAACCAAACCTGTGTTCCATCCGGCAGCGTCAGCATGAACTGCCTGCCTTTGGGTGTGGACATGGTATTGAATGCTGCCATATCCGCTTCGCCTTCATACACCAGGGAGCCGTTGACCACTCTTGCCGTTACACCTCCCTGAAGCGCCACGGTAGCATTTTTGACAGTATCCAGTAAAACCTGTTTGCCATCGGCCAGTGTGAGGATAGCACCTTCTTTGCCAGCTGCTATTTCCACGGGGTTATGAGTGCTGTTTTGCGCAGGGGCATCTTTTACCAGGTCTTGCTTTTCCTGCTGCCGGAAGAACGTAAAATATGTGCCCACACTCAACATCAGCAATATTGCCGCGGCAGCCACCCAATGCAGGCGGTATCTTTTCCAGGCAGGCACCGCATATTTTATTTTGCCTTCATCCAGGATCTTATTCAGCATCACTACGGCTTCCTGATCCTGCAAACCAAACTCCTCCCCACCGGTATCCCAGCCAGCATGTAAAAGGCCTTTCACTTCCTGTTGTAAATCAGGCTCCAGTAAAAGTCCCATCAATTCTATTCTTTCAGAGGCATTCAGCTGTTGTGCCAAATGCTGCCGGAACAATTCGTGCAATCGTTCTTTCATTTTAAAAAATTAAGGATAGGTAAATGGTAAGCCACGGAGAAACGGCTTCCAATAATATAAGAGTCGATAGTCAGGATTAAGGGGGAGAAAAAAACTATATTTTTTTTAAACGCCTGCCAGTTGCCAGATAACCACAATGGCAATGGCCTGTTCGCCGTATTGTTTACCGATCTCGGAACGCATGAACCTGAGTGCGTCTGCCAGGTGGGATTTCACCGTTTCGAATCCGACGCCTGTCCGCGTTGCTATTTGTTCATAGGTAAGGCCTTCTTCACGGCTCAACAGAAAAACTTCCCGCTGGCGGGGAGTGAGCCGGTCCACAAGTGACCTGATAAATTGGGCCACTTCTTTGCTCAGCAAAGGGTATCCCGCCTCATCTGCAATATTGCCGCTGGTTTTAAGGTGTTGCAATACCAGTTCTTCTTTTGCCGCCTGCTGAAGGTTATGGTACAATTTGCTGTGCGCTACCTTGTGTAGGTAAGCATTGAAATTACCTATTTCCGGAAGCCTGTGCCGGATTTTCCAGACCTCCAGAAAAGTTTCCTGCACTACATCCTCTGCCAGTTCCCTGGAAGCGATCACTTTGAATGCATAGGAAAAGATACGCCGCTGATATAAGAAGAATAAGGCTTTAAATGCTTCCTCACTGCCTGCCGCAGTTTGCTGTAGCAGCTCAAATTCATTATTTGATGTAGCAGACAATGCAGATGGAAATTTTGGGTTTGAGCGCTAAAAGTAAGGAAATCGGAGCATTTCACGATTGTTTTGACTGCTGCTCGCTGAACATCCCCGGTACTAATCACAAAACCCATCGCCTGCAGTTGCAGGTTCGTCAACAAAAAAAACGCACCGTTTGCCACGGTGCGTTTTTGAATATCATTAATGCTGTTGATAACAAATGTAATCAGGCCCTCACAGACTCTATCATCGCTGTTATTTCCGCAACGGAAGCATCATCACCTCCCTCAAAGCCAGTCATACGGAAAGCGATCTTTCCATTTTTATCAATGATGAACTTTGTTGGAATGCCGGATACTTTATAGCTTTCTATCACATCGCATTTTTGAGTAGAAGGGTTCTTCAGGTCCATCAGCACATTGAAAGTATACCTGTTCTCTTTAATGAATTTCCTGACCTCAGGGAGCGGATTTTCCATACGCTCCCAGGTATCGATGAACAGGAACACCACAGATTTGTCTTCTTTGTATTTGTTGACTGCCAGTTGCATGGCAGGAAAGGATTTTTTACAGGGCCCGCACCAGGTTGCCCAGAAATCCAGCACCACTATTTTACCTTTCAGCGAAGCAAGCGATACAACTTTACCTTCCGTATTCTTCAATGTGAATGCAGGAGCATCGGATAGATTGCCTTTCAACCTGGCAATTCTCATGGTAGCCGAATCAGTCAATTCTTTTCCGATCGACACCATCAGGTCATTGTATCCCTTATCAGAACCTTTTACAGCTAAGTACGCGTCCCTGAATCTTTTCTTCAGCTCCTGTGCAATGCTGCCCCGGCGGTATTGCTTTTCAAGCAGCGGAAATGCTTCACCCAGCTCATTGTTGGCAATCAGCGCAGTAATGTAAACTGTCTGAGCATCGTTTGACCGCTTATTGGCAGCATAAGCTTCCCTGGCGTAGGACAATGCTTCCCGGTGATTGCCCTGCTTACCAAGCACCTTCGCATACATCAACCGGAAGGCATTGTAGTCCATACGGGGATCAGCAACGGGCCTGCCCGGCTCCGCTGCCTGGGATGTTGCAGCAGCGCTGGTAACAATAGCCCGCAACTGATCAAGTGTTTCTTTAGTGAGTTTTGCTGCCAGCTGCGTTTCACCATTCAGCAATAAATTCTGAATCACAACCAGCTTAAGATTATCCACCTGTCCCTGTCCGGACATGATATTGTAATATTCGATCACTTTCTCTTTGTTCACTTTGGTCTTAACACCGGCATAGGCAGCCGCAACATCAAAAGCCACCATACTCCCCGGAGCTGCTTTGAATTTTGCTTCATAGTCTTTGTACAATTGCTCCTTTGCTGCAGCATCCGTTTCATTATACAGTTTATTGACAGCATCGGTCCTGGCCTGCGAACCCATCGGGAAACGCTGCAATACAACTTCCTTTGCTTTCTCCCAGTTGCTCACGTCATTTTTACGTGCGTAGTACTGTAAAGCAAGATTCGCATCAATCTCATTGTTACTGGAAAGCAGGTTTGACAGCCTGGAGTGCAGGGCTGTTTCATTTTTTTCATTCAACATAGAATCCAGGGCAGGATTGGTCCTGCGTTGGGCAGCCCTTTGTTCATTCCCCGATGCAAAGATCTTATCAAGGGCTTTGCTCAGCGATTCTCCATACAAATTCCTGCTGATGAACTTTCCGTCAGGATCAATCAAAAAATTGGTGGGTATTGACTTGATATAGTACATCATCGCCGCTTCGCCGGCAAATCCTTTCACATCACACAATTGCGTCCAATCCCCTAATCCATCTTTCTGAATGGCCTCCAGCCAGGCCTTCCTGGCCTCCGCCTTATCCATGGATACGCTCACAACTGTAAAACCTTTGTCCTTATACTTATTGTACAATTTTACGATCAGTGGATTTTCCTTCCTGCATGGCACGCACCAGCTGGCCCAGAAATCGAGCAGCACATATTTCCCTTTGAACTGAGACAAGCTCACCAGGTTGCCCGCAGTATCCGGAAGCGTGAAATCCATTACCGGGTTTCCTTTCATCGTTTTCCTGGCAACTATGAGATTTTCAGAAAGGGCTTTTATTGCAGGCAATTCCTTGAAATCAGCAGGAAGCAGTTTGAGTAATCTATCCACACTGTCTGGTTGCAGGTTCTTACGCGGCGTCCAGACCGGCCTGTTAGCATACTGCAGCAATGCATGAGTGGCAACAGGAGATGTGGGGTGCTGTTCCACAAACTGCCTGTAATAATTATCTGCTATAAACCCTACAGAATCATTCACAAACCTGGAGCGGTCTTCACTTACTTCACCAGCACGCCTTTCTGCATTCAGTATCTGGTATCCTATCTGGTTACACGAATCCAGGAATCTGGTCAGCCTGTTATAGGTTACCGTCAGGTTTCCGGAAGGGCCGTTAATGATGGAAGTGGTCAGCAGGGAATCACTCAGTTTCACTGTATTTTCAGAAGGGATAGCAAACACCGGCAAATAATCGAACACTCCCCCCTGCCCTCTTCCATTGCCGGCGGCTGATTTTAACTTAATAGCGAGAACCATCACGGCAGGCTGGTCCATTTCGCGTTCATACACAAATTTCCGGTTGATGATCTCAGTACTGTCGAAGATGAATCCGCCACCTGGTTTGAAGATAGTAACAGAAACCAGGGAGGGCTGACTTTTGTACCCGGTAAGATCTGCTTTCAATCTGAATTTGCCTGCCTTGAATTGCCGGGCTGCCACTACGGTTGGCAGCAGGCAGGCCAATATCACCAATATTCTGCTAACGTTCATATCCGGGATTTTGAATTAAGTTGATATTTGAATTGATGTCATTTTGCGGGAATGGATAGAGCAACTGATAGTCCTGCCATAATGGTTTTGTTTTCTTCAACACTTCAATAGCTTTACCCCTTCTCTTGAGATTGAACCATCTGTCTGATGATTCGGTGAAGAGTTCGGTCCATCTTTCATGATCGATAGTATCCTGCAGGGCAGCATCTGAAATGCCCGGGTCAGTATCGGCAAGTAATGGCAGTCCGGCCCTGAGGCGGATTACATCCACATCAGCTATCGCACCAGGTTTATCATTATTCTTCAACCTTGCTTCGGAGCGGATCAGGTATTGCTCAGCAAGCCTTAACATCACGGCAAACTCATTGCCGGTGGTACCGGATCGCAGTTTGTATTTATAGGGATAATAATAAGTAATGGATCCGTCTACAATTGCCTTTGTCCATTCTGCTTTCCGCTTATCGTTTGCAAGAAATGTTTTGGTTAAAGTATCTGTCAGTACCAAAGCGGGTGTAGTGGAAGAGGGAATAAAATTAACGCCCATTCTGGTAACGCCATTCACATTGGCTATCTGCCAGATCACTTCATTACTTGTTTTTACAAATACCTTGCTGAGATCTGTCTCTAATTTGTACGTCGATGACGCTGCTATTACTTCAGACGCCTCACGTTCAGCGTCCGGATATTTGCCTCTGTACAGGTATACACGGGCTAACATGGCTGTAGCAGCTTTCTTGTTTACACGTGCCCTGTCCCCTGAGGGGTAATTGTCGGTCAGCAATGATTTTGCCTCTTTCAGGTCCGACTCAATTTGCTCCCATACCTGTTCCGGCGTGGATTTGGGTAAACGGGCATTATTCAGTCCATCACTACTTAATGCCAGTGGTACTCCGCCAAAATAGTTCACCAGGAAATAATAGAGATATCCTCTCCAGAACTTCATCTCCCCGGTGAGCTGACGCTTGAATGTTTCGCTGACCGTTGTTGCATTTCCGAGGCCTTCCAGGTTAGTATTCACGATATTGAGAATATAATAGGGATCGCTGAATACAATATCGGCATCGTTGCCTACAGCCAATGTATTATTCCTGAAGTTGTCGTACTGCGTGGTATTGAAATAGTAGGCATCATCAGCTGAAAGGGCACCGATCCGGTTGGTGTTCAAAACAAAGTTATTTACACCCGTAGTGTAATAATAACCGTATACTGATAGTATGCTGCTGAGTGCAGTCAATGAATCAGAGAAACCCTGTGCCGGCGTTAATTGATTGGGTGGAATATCCACATCCACAAACTTTTTGCAGGATACCAGATTGAAACTGGCAAATATTGCGAGCATCACGAGGATCTTCGTTGCGCTGTATATTGAAACAAAATTCGATTTCATGCTTGAAAAATTTAGAATGAACAACTGATTCCAGCTGTGAGTACGCGTAAAGGAGGCATGGAGGTACCTGTTTCGGGATCAAAAGCGCTCTTCACCTTACTTGTTACAAACAGGTTCTGACCGGACACGAATACCCGTAAATTCTGCAGCTTTGCTTTTTGAATCCAGTTTTGTGAGAAGGTGTAGGACAAAGACACATTTCTCAAACGCAACCAGGAGGCGTCTCCCCAGGTAGCATCAGAACCGGCGTAATTACTGTAAATGGTAGACACCGTGGTAGCCCTTGGGTTGACAGTATGCTGGCCTGGTGCTGTCCAGCGTTCCGTTCTGCTTGCATCGATATTGGCCAGTACACCGGGAACGGTTGTAAAAGCAACCTGACCTTCCCTGCGGGTATACTGAAAGAAAAAGCTCAGGTCAAAATTCTTAAAGGAGAATTCATTGTTGATTCCTCCATAAAAAGTGGGGGCAGAGTTTCCGATCACGCGTCTGTCGAGGTTAAAGCTGGGCGTGAACGACACCGTATCCTTGCCGGTACTGCTGGCATTGAACGCTGCGTACAGCGGCCTTCCTGTTGCGGGATCAACTCCCATGTATACATACCTCATCACTGCGGTAATGGGTTCATTGAGTACAGCAGTGGAAGCATTGAAATAGCTTTTGTCGATAGCCAGGAATTTACTTCTGGGAATGGTGAGGTTCAAAGATGTTTTCCAGGTGAAATGATCAGATTTGATATTTGTTGTATTGAGTTCAAATTCAAAGCCGGTATTTTGAATGGTTGCTGGAAGGTTACCTGTATAGGCGTTTGTTCCGGCAACAGATGACACACGAACAGTGGATACCTGTGTGGAAGAGCGGTTATGGTAATAACCTGCATTCAGATAGATCCTGTTATCTGCAAATCCTAACTCAAGGCCAACATCCAGTCTTTTGGTGCTTTCCCATGCGAGTGCAGGGTTTGGAATTCTGGCAGGGAACAGCACGCTGCTTCCCTGATAAGCATAGGAGCCTGAGGCAGAAGCCAGGGTGGACATATAATAATAATCCGGGAACTGATCGTTTCCTGTGATACCATAACTGCTGCGGATCTTACCGAATGAGAGGAATGGCAATGCTTCTCTGAGCCCGTCTTCATCAGAAAAGATCCAGGCTGCAGCCACTGATCCGAAAGTTCCGAACCGTTTGCCCGGGCCGAAACGGGATGATCCGTCGCGCCTCACGGTGGCATTAAGGATATACCGTGATTTCCATTCAAAATTCAAACGGCCGAAAATTGAAGTGTATTTGTACAGGGTGTAACTGGGCTGCATGTCAGGAGCAGGATTGGTACCGGCTCCGGTCAGCGAACCCAGCTGAGAAGGATTGGTGTAATTGTCTGCAGAAATGGAAAGCCCGTCGTTAAGATTGCGTTGGAAAGAAGTACCAGCCAGCACTGAAACAACCGCCTCTCCTATTCTTTTGTTGTAGTTAAGCTGTGGTTCAACCAGCCAGGATTCCTGTGTAATATCTGCAAAACGCGCGGAGTTACTTACAACATTCACCGGATTTTTAGAGTAGCCGGGTTGTTGTGTATTCTGTTTGATAGAGATCCTCGTAAAGCCAAAATTTGTTTTGAAGTCAAGGCCAGATAACAACGAATACTTCACAGCCGTATTGGTAATGAAGCTATTGGTCTTTCCAATGTACTTCTGCATGAATAATGCCTCCGGATTGTTGATGCCCGAATACCAGTACAATGTTCCATTAGGATTGTACAAAGGCATATTCGGTGGAAGATTGTATACAGAGCTGGGATCAGTTACATTGAGATTTGTTTTATCTGCGGAATAACTGATAGAAAGGTTGATGTTCAGTTTCCTGTCGGCAGAACTATGATCACCGTTGAATCTTCCGGAGATCCTGTCGGAACCCAGACTGCCTGGCATTACGGTGGTTTCTTTATGGTAACCTCCGTTCAGGAGGAACCTGGTACGGCTGTCGCCCCCCGAAACGGTCAGTTGTGCATCGGTGGTACCTGCAGTTCCGCCCATATATTTATCCTGCCAGTTGGTATATGCATTCTGATCCCAAACCATCAGGTCCGGCGCATTGGCTGCGGTTGCGGTTAATCCATCATTGGCAAAGGCCTCCTTGCGCAAGGCAAGGTATTGCTGGGTGTTCATCATTTCTATCTGCCTGGCTACCTTTCCTATTCCGGAATATACATTCAGGTCAACACGGGTTTTACCAGCCTTTGCTTTTTTTGTAGTGATCAGCACTACGCCATTGGAACCGCGTGAACCATAGATAGCCGTGGCATCAACATCCTTCAGGATATCGATCCTTTCAATATCAGCAGGATTGATAACGCTGAATGGGCTCACCGCTCCATTCGCTCCGCTGATGCCAAATGAATTCAGGTCGTCCCTGACCGGAACAGCCTGTGTGGTTATATTGAAGGGAATTCCATCGATGATATAGAGAGGAATAGTTCCGTTTTCAATGGAGTTCTGGCCACGGATCTGTACAGTAACCCTTGATCCGGGAAGTCCGTTTGATTGGGTTATCAGGGCACCGGCAACACGTCCCTGCAAAGCATTCAAAGGATTGGCAACAGGCTGCTTTGCAATTTCTTCGGAAGTAACAGTTCCTACAGCTGAAGTGCTTTTCCTTTTGGTAGTATTGTAATACCCTTTTATCACAATATCATCCAAGATGAAACGGCTCGAACCAGGGTAATGGTTAATGAAGATTCAGTGCCAACCTTTATTTCCCTTTCCTTAAAATTCACGGAACTTATAACAAGGACCTGCCCGGGCAAAACATTGATGGAGAAATGGCCGTTGGCATCGGTAGTTGTTCCTGTGGAAGTTCCTTTTACGGTGATACTCACACCAGCAATTGAATTTCCATCGGTATCCAGAATACGGCCGGTGATCAGCATCTTCAATTCCTGGCTGCCGGATAGCGAGTCAATAAGTTTGATGCTGATTTTCCTGATTCTTTTGGCAAGTACAATAGTTCTGTCTTCAATCGTATAATCCAGCGACAGATCCTTTACAATCAGATCCAAAAACTGTCTTAAAGGAATTCTTGATACTGACAGGCTGATGGTTTTGTTTTCATCCAAATCCCGTTTGTTATGAAACACCACATAACCCGTTTGTTTTTTTACAGTGGAAAACACATCGCGCAATGTCATGTTCTTACCCGAGATAGTGACTGTTTGCGCAGTTCCTTCAGCGTTTGCAGAAAGAATGGCTACCAGCATAAAGAAAGTCAGCATTCTCATAATTCTCAGCATTTGGTTGCGCAGCTTGAACGTAACCAGGGGTGAGCGTGTACAGTTGGATATTGATCCAATCTGTGATGACGGCAAGGCATGAAAGATCAAGCCGCAATTAGCAGTTTTTTGCATAAATTGCAAATGTTTGGTTGAAAAAAAATGAAGCGTCGAACCTTTATTCTGATCAGCTGAACAATCCTCCGGAGGTGGTAATGACACTTCCGGTTTTTTGTTTTACCGATCTTCTGTTGAATGTATCAGTACTTTTTTACGGCAGGATCAGTAGTTTCCTGCCTTCCAGCCTGCATGTAACACCAATCTTCTTTAACACATTTAATAGCCCATCCAATGTAACACCTTTTGTAATCTCCCCACTCAGCTCCACATCTTCCGGTATTCCATCGGTGTAAACAACTTCTATATCATACCAGCGCTCCAACTGGCGCATGGCTGCATCGAATGTGATATCATTGAAATCGAACACACCATTTTTCCAGGCCACTACCTGGCTCAGGTTGGCTTTAACTTTTTTAATGCTTCCCTGTTCTATCTGTGCCTGCTGTCCTGGCTGTAAGATCATTTTCTCCCCTGTACCTTTGGTAGCAAAGGTTCTGATGGAACCTTCCAGCAGTGTGGTTTTGATGGAATGCTCGTTCTCAAAGGCATTTACATTAAAGTGGGTACCCAGTACTTCCACCTGTGCCTCTTCACCAATGATTACTTTGAATGGTATTTTATCATTTTTCGCCACTTCAAAGTAGGCTTCGCCGGTTACGGAAACACTACGTTCTTTACCAGCAAACTGAGTTGGATAACGGATGGAACTGGAGGCATTCAGCCATACCAGTGTGCCATCCGGCAACGTCAGTTGGAACTGACGGCCTCTGGGAGTGGACATCGTATTGTATACTGCTTCTTTACCCTTTCCATCATAAACGAGTACTCCATTGATAACTTTTACGGCAGCACCACCCTGCAAAGCGATCTCTCCATTTTTTACTGTATCGAGTAATACCTGCGACCCATCGGCCAGTGTCAGTAACGCACCTTCCTTTCCTGGCATTATGGGAGCGGCAATCACATGGCTTTCTTCTGGCCCATGCTGTGATTGTTCAGGATATATCAATGCAAATACAACCGTTGAAGCAAGGATGACGACAGCAGCGGCCCAACCCCATTTCCGGAGAAAATGAACCCGGTGTACAATGGGGGCGGAAGGTTTTTCGATTGAATCGATCTTTCTGTTTACCGAGCTGACGATTACTCCTTTTAATAAGTCATTGGCATGTTCTTCGTAACAGCTGTTGTCCCAATCCCCCTGCAGGCGCTCCTGCAGGAGACGCGAATATTCCGGCTGTTCCAACAACCTGAATAACTGTAACTGGTCTTCCTGATTGAGCTCACCGGTTACATATTTATCCAATAATTCATGGAAATTCTCCTGCGTCATACCTATTAAGTCGTTTAAATTTTCAGGGAGGGTAGTCCGGTCAAAACATTTTTTCAAAAAAAGTGGAAATAGTCAACAGCGAGATGGTGGCATTTTCTGAATTTTTGGCCAGGTACTCCCTCAGAAAATTGAGGGCCCGGACTATATGATCTTTAACACCATTGCGTGAAATATTCATTTCCCGGGCAATTTCGTCATAGGACTTCTGTTCCCATCTGCTCATGAGAAACACTTTTTTGCGGGTGGGGGGAAGAAGATCGATTCCGTTGTTGAGGATCCGGGAGGATTCTTTCAATAACAATGACTGGTCCGCCTCATACCCGGAAGCAGCCAGCAATTTTTCCGTATCCTCGCCGCGCAATCTGGGTTTACGCAGGGCGGATAATATTTTGTTCCGGGTTATGGCGGACAGCCAGGCGGAAAGATTGTTGACCTCAGGAAGTTTGTATTTCTGAAGCCAGACATCAACAAATACATCCTGGGTAATTTCCTGGGCATCTTCAGTAGATTTAAGCCAGGTGAGCGATTGGGTGTAAACCTTAATCCAGAACTTTTCGAGGATGGCATTAAAAGCCTGCCTATCTCCGTTTGCGGTCAGTTGCAACAGTTCCTGGTCAGTATATGGCTGATTGTTTCCCAAAAGCACTGGTAAATTCCTTAGGCCGCAAACTATATTAAAATTTTCATAGTATACCCAATTTGGATTTGGGCAGCCTTTTTATTTGGGATCAGTTCATCTGAGAGTGAGGAATATCAGTTCGCCTCTGGCGAACGCTGAATTCGCCGGAGGCGAGCAAATAGAAGTCACTCGCGGGGACGCGAGCGACCGGGCACCGCAAAAACAGATGGGGCTAACCTTTTTGGTTAGTCCCCAAAAAACTATAAACTACAGATGCTTTTTAAAATAATCCCTGAGCCGCCGCTGGTAATAGAGCTTGTAATCGCCCTCATAACTATGGCTTTGGCCGGGAAGGATGAGCATATCAAAGTCCTTCCCGGCATGAATCAGCGCATCAACCATTCTGTAAGTGTTACCGGGATGTACGTTCTGATCTACTTCACCGGCAACCAGCAATAAATGTCCTTTTATGGAAGAAGCGAGTTCCTGGTTTGTTTTTACTTTAAAATTGAAACTGGAATCCGTCCCCTGGTAGGTTTCACCCCATGTACGGTTATAGATCCTGTTATCATGATTACCCGAAGAGGCCACAGCCACCTTGTAGAAATCCGGGTATTTACCCATGGCCGCCACAGCCATCATTCCACCACCTGAATGACCGAAGATGCCAACTCTGCCAATATCCATGAAGGAAAAGCGTTTTGAAAGCTGCACAAGGCCAGCTTTATCATCTTCCAGGGCATAGTCGCGAAGATTTCCATAACCGTAAGAATAATAAGCTTTGTTCCTGTAAGGAGATCCGCCACGATGGCCCATCACTACCACAATGAAGCCCTCCTGTGCCAGGGAGGTATTGTTGTAGCGGTCCAGTACTGTGAACTCAGACCACACCGTTTCTATCTGTGGGCCCGGATACACCTGCGAGATCACGGGATATTTTTTGGTTGAATCGAAATTGAATGGCTTCCACATCAGGCCATAGAGATCCGTTATTCCATCGGCCGCCTTCACAGTAAACATCTGTGGCTGTTTCCAACCATAGTTGTACAGCCGCCTCATATCAGGTTTCCACGCTTCCATCACTTCATGCCCATCCATATCCCTGACTATCGTGCGAGGTTCCAGATCAATACGGGAATAGGTATCAACCATATACTTTCCATTGGTGCCGATAAACACCTGGTGGGTGGCATTGCCTGGTGTAAGCAGGTTGACGGCATTACCCATCAGGTCTGCCCTGTACAGCTGCGCGTAATAGGGGTTGATCCCCTTTTCCCTT
>NZ_JBQCGW010000141.1:0-56052 GCF_051955275.1 Pseudobacter sp.
GAAAGGACTTGAGCTGATGAAAAAATCATCCACAACAGAAGAGTTGGAGGATGCTTTTGAACAACACCGGAAACAAACGGAGCGGCATATAACCCGCCTGGAGAAAGTCTTCCGCGTGATCGGCAAAAATCCGGAAGGCAAAAAATGTGAAGCCATGGAAGGATTGCTCAAAGAAGCCAAAAGCATCATCGAGGAAACAACCGAAGGTTCCCTCACCCGTGATGCTGCGCTCATCATTGCCGCCCAGAAAATAGAACACTATGAAATAGCCACCTATGGCGGACTTGTTCAGCTGGCCATTACCATGGACCTCGACAGAGCCGCCAGCATCCTGGAAAAAACACTGAACGAAGAGGAGGAAACAGATCAGTTACTCACTGATATTGCAGAATCCTACGTTAATGTGAATGCAGAACAGGAAGGTGGGTACTCATGGGAAAAGGAAACCAGTTTATCCATTGGAAATTCCTTCTGATACATGTTCTGCAATAATCATTGATCCGCCGGGTATCATTTCATTAGGAATTATCCGGCGGATCATTATTTTCAACAACAGTGGCAGCCCTTTTTTTCCTGTTATTCTTTTCAGGATACAGCGTTTTTCTGAATACACCCCATAGCTGCTCCTGCCAGCCGATCAACTGACCAATAAGGAAATAGTCTTTCAGGTTATTCCGGATACTGCTCCGCATCACTCGCATCACCTCATCCTTCTCCACTTCGCCTGTTTCCTTCACCCGAACCAAAAACTCAAGGGAAATGAATGCCAGCACAGCTCCGATCAAAAAAAGGAAATTCCATTCGTGGAGACTGACCAGGTGCAATACCTTGTTCAGCTTTGGTCCGGAATATTCAATATTGATCACAATTTTTCTGCTGGTAAAATAATCAGCCAGCAACCCGCCCACCAGTGGCGCCAGGGACGAGAATACAGAAGTAATGATATTCTTGGCAGAAAGGTATACGATGGATTCATTACGCGAAGCCAGCTTTAACCCGATATTGGTGAGAGAAAGATTGATACCTGCATTGGCAATTCCACTTGCTATATGAATAACCATCAGCAGGGCCAGATTGGCATAAAAGCGGGAGTAGATACCTACAAAACACCAGCCGATCAGTACCAGGATATATAAGGGCACACAAATAGCCAGGATGGTTTTATTACTGTACCTGTCTGAAAAAACGCCCCACATCCGAACTGTAAGGATACTGCTCAACTGACTGAGAATAGTGAGCCCGATGATCCACGACAGGGAAAGCCCAATCGTTTTCATCATAAACACATTGAAGAAAGGAGTAGCAAGATTGAATGCGAAGATCCATGCAGAGTTGAAGAGCAGCAGCTTTCTGAAATTTGCGTCTTTCAAAGGCTTGGCCAGCAAGCGGAAAATATTTTCGTTGGTAAGGGTAGACATGGGTTCAGGCGCTTTGGAAAGAACAATGGCTCCAATCAGCCCGGCAGTTCCTGCAGCAACGAACATTACCGAATATGCATTCAGTTCATAAGCGGGAAAATGATCTTTCACATAATCGATGAGCAAAGCCAGGGTCAGGCTCAGTAACACATTCAGCAATTGCATATTCCTTGCCCTTCTTGCGAAGTACGATCCTAACAGGTTTTCAGGCACCAGGTCTTTCATCCAGGCATTCCAGCTGGGACCTGCGATGGAACCAAAGAGATAATAAAAGAAGAGGAAAAAGATGACAGGTTCTATACTGGTATTGTTGCTGAAAAAAGGAAGGCAGCCTATCACTATCAGCGGTGTTCTTGCCAGGAATGAACAGATCACACTGATGGCCCTCCGGTTATTGTACCGGCGAACCAGCCAGATGGAAATCAGCTGAAAAACATTCACCAGGGTTGGAAGTGCTGCCAGCAACCCGATCTCAAAGTTGTTGGCGCCGAGCAGCAAAGCAAACGCCACCATGAAAGCGCCTCCCGTAAGTGTGGTCATCGCCTCCGTTGCCAATCCATCCCCTATCACATACTTCAACCCTGCCTTTACTTCCTGTTCTGTTAATGTTGCCTGTGGTCTCAGCCTCATAACAATATTTTACTGTTTCAGCTTTATTAACAATGTTCGTGCCTGTTAACAGGCTCTCTGTCAAATAGCTCATAAACCATTGTTACAACCTCTGAAGCATCCGGAAAAGGTACAAAATCCCGGTATAACAGCTTATCTACCCACACAATTATTTCATTTTTACTTTTGCTGTTTTCCGGCACGGAGAAGGGCAGCACCCTGCAGGGCACCCTCCAGGGAGTATGCTGGGGATTGGTATTGGCATACAGAACTACCACAGGTGTCTGACAGGCCGCAGCAATATGCACGGTTCCTGTATTCACACTTACTGCCAGGGCAGCCATTTCAACCAGGGCAATGAATTCACCAAGAGAAAACTGTCCTGCCATATCGATAGCATCGATGCCGATCCCCCGGGCTATCCCCTTCGTAAGCGCCTGTTCTCCGGCAGTGCCGGTTACCAGTATCCGGGAACCTTTTTCTGCCACAACTTTTTTTCCGGCTGCAATCCAGTAAGAGGAAGGATACATTCTTTTTGCTTCGCTCACACCCGGATGAAAAATGAGGAAGGGCCGGGCCAGGTCGATTCCCGCATTGCGGAGTTTTAACATCACAGCACGCTTGTCCTCATTACGAACCTGCAGGAACAACTGTTCCTGATCCGTAGTTGCGCCGATGCTGCCGACAAGCTGGAGATCGCGTAACACCTGGTGCTGAATAGTATGATAGGGCTCCCTGTCCGGTACCCAATGGGTAAGTAAGCTGTATGGATTTTCGCGGCTGAATGCAAGTCTGTGCGGAATTCCTGCCATCAGGCAGAGCAATGCTGCGGGCAGGCTGCTCTGGCTGTATACTGAAAAAATAATCACACCGTCGAAATTCCGTTGCCTGATCTCATTGACCAGTTGCTGAAGCACCTGTTCATCATAAAGATCCGTTTTGATCCAGGGAAGATCTGCAACCATCACTTCATCTATTACAGGCAAAAAAGGCGTCACCGGTTTACCCATTGAAGAGGTAAGTACGGTTATGCGGCAACTGAAACTTTCTTTCAATGCGCGGAGGGCTGGTCCGGTCATAATGAGATCGCCCATATTATCGGCACGGATGCAAAGCAGGTTGCTGCATCGGGGCCAAGACTGTTTTTCCTGCATACAATGTCAGCAATTTGAAGAAATGAATTGCGCAACGCCGGACCAGTGATGGCAGATATGTAAAGGCTCCCGTTTTTTACCGGGCAGCCATTCTGTTTCATTGCCCTGGTCCAGCAGAATGGTACGGCACCCGGCTTTGTTGCCTGCCTCCGTATCGTTAAGGATATCGCCTACCATCCAGCTTTGCCGGAGGTTAATATTCCAATCTGCGGCGGCTCTGATAAGCATACCGGGAGAGGGTTTGCGGCACAGGCAGAAGCTGCCGTAGATACCGGTACCAAGGGGATGATGCGGACAATAATACATCCCGTTCAGTGTGACCTGCTGTTTACGCAGCAGCCTGCTAAGGTGAAGGTACTGGTTATGTAATGCTACCTCGCAGGTCAGCCCCAATGCAATGCCCGGCTGATTGGTAATAACCAGCAGAAGGTATCCGCACCGCTGCAATATATTGAGCGCATTTGCCGCTCCATCCAATAGTGTAGTTAAACGCGGATCAGCGTTGAAAGGAATATTCCTGATCAGCGTTCCGTCTTTGTCTATAAACACTGCTTTCTTCATATATACCGCCTGAAGGGTCAGACGTTACCTGCCTGTTGGCCACCTTCTCATAAACTGTATGAATGGATTCCGCCACCTTACTCCAGGTAAACATCTTATTCACCCGTTGAATACCATTTTTACGCATGTAATTATGCATGAATCTATCTTCCAGCAATTGCCATATCATGCGGGCGGTATTCACCGGGTCTTTAGGCTGTACCAGAAAGCCTGTAAGCCTGTCCACCACACTATACTTGATCCCACCTACATTGGAGCCAACCACTGGGGTGCCGCAGGCCATTGCTTCGAGCGGTGTAATGCCGAATGGCTCATACCAGGGAACGGAGACAAACACATCGGCTGCAGAATAATAATACTTGAGTATGTCTCTGTCTTTCCTGCCTGCAAACTGCACGCATTGTTCCGTTCTGCATTCTTTTGATACCTGCATCAGCCTGCGGATCTCCGGGGTTGCTGCCGGATCAGGCAGATCGGCCTCTCCACCTACTATTATAAGCTTCAGTTTTTTAACCTGTCCCTGTAAAGCTCCCACAGCACGTATCACATCATCCACCCCTTTCCGGGGCACCATTCTTCCCAATTGCAAAACCACTTTCTCCGATCTCCTCAAACCCAGGCGTTCTCTTGCTTCCTGCTTATCCACCGGATAGAATTCCGTGGGATTGAAGCCGCAGGGCACCACATGGATCTTTTCTATAGCCGCCCTGTAATGAGTGATGAGATCCTGCCTGTCTTGCGGACATTCAGCAACAATCGCATCAGCATCCCGAACAAGGAATGATTCCACCGGAATTCTCTCCGCAGGAAACCTGTCAGCCTCCTGCTGATGCAGGCGCCTCACCTTACCCAGCGCATGAAAGGTAACCAGGTAAGGTATCTGTAACTCTTTTTTAAGTTCGGCAGCTACCATGGCTGACATAAAGAAATGTGCGTGGATCAGCTTATACAGTATCTTATTGCTTTTTATGAACTGCTTCATCCTGTCGGCAAACTGACCCATATAATCCATCAACTGCTCCTTGGGAATATACAGCGTTGGACCGGCAGCAATATGGATCACCCGGATACCAGGTTTCCAGTTGATGATCTCCGGGAGGTCTTCCCTGTCTTTCCTGGTGAAAATATCTATTTCGTAACCCATCGATGACAGCTGCGTGCTCAATTCTGCAACATATACATTCTGTCCTCCGTTATCTACCCCTCCCAGCGTTGCAAGTGGTGATGCATGTTCACTAATGAATGCTACTCTCTGTTTCATGCGTTTGGATTTGAAAGCTGGCAACAGACCGGATAAGATGCTCCCAGTCCTTTGCAAACCTTGTTATATTGTATTTGTGTTTTGCGGTGCGTTGTGCATGCCTGCCCATTACTGCGGCCAGGTCCCTGTTCTCCAGCAGCAACTGCATGCCTTCGATCAGTTCGGAAATATTCGTATGTACAAAACCGGTATACCCGTTCCTGATAACGGTGGCATATTCCGTTGTAGCCAGCGCCACAACAGGAAGCCCACCCATCATGGCTTCCAGGAAAGACAGGCCCAGGCTGGTATGCCTTATAGGGTTCAGAAAGAACCTGTACCTGCTGAGGAATTGCGGAAGCTGTGGATGCAGAATCTCTCCCAGCCCGCCATATATCTCTGTTCCCATGCCAGCCAGGTCCAGCGGTATTACCTCTTTCAACTGCTCATAAATATCCCATCCGGTATCCCTGCCCCGCTCCCTGATATGATTGATCACAACAATTCCTTTTTCCAGTTCTCCTGTGTAGGGCCAGGGAGACTCGATAATACCATGTTCTATCACTCTTACATCAGGGACAGTCTGATCCCACATCAGCTTGTTATAATGTGTAACATGAACCAGTGTGACGAAGGGATCATTCATGGGATGAACAGAAGAAGCTGCAGCACCATTAGGTGCGTTGTGCTCCAGATAGATCTTTGGAATTGCACGCTGCGCTTCTGACAATATTTCATATTGATCCCGGAGAAAGTTATGGGGCGACTGAAACAGGATGCAATCGAAATCAAGTTCCTTCACCTGTTCAACAGGCACCTCCTTTACATTGCTACCGAATGGGAATGTTTGTCCCCTGCCATAATAACCCTCCCGCACAGGATGAGCCAATGGTACATAGATATCGATGTCTGCCTGCGAAAGATAATAGAGGTAACTTCCGTGGATATGCCAGGTGAATACTGCCGGTCGTTTTTCTGTTGATTGCGATGCTTGCATATTATCAGGAGTGAGCTAATTGAGGAATCGTAAAAAATTGTACATATAATTTTCTACTAATCCGATGCCGTTCGCTTTTGAGCAACAGAATGCCCGCAGGAAGCGCTTCTGAAATTCAAAAACCCGGCAGATGATGCAACACATCTACACTTCCCACTGGGCATGTGTTTGTTGCAAGCTGGTGCATGTATACACTCGGCATCAACTCAGCATTTCATGATTCAGCAGCAGCACTGGTGAAGAACGGTCAACTGATAGCAGCAGCAGAGGAAGAAAGGTTCACACATATAAAACATGGAAAGCGCCCCATTCCTTTCGCTGCCTGGGAGCTTCCCTTTCATGCAATAGATTACTGCCTGAAAGAGGCCGGTATATCGCTCAACCAGGTTGACCATATCGCTTATTCCTTCGATCCCCAGTTGTTCAATAATATACCGGAAGGCGGCAAAGGCCCGGAAAAGTTCTATGCAGACTGGGACCCCTTGTTTCATACTTACCTCAACAGCGCACCGGAGCAACTGAAAGATGGTTATCCTCATCACCTTCAGCACCGCCTCGCAAACGCCGGCGACCTCCGTTCTAAATGGCATTATGTTGAACATCATGCGGCCCACGCCGCAAGTGCCTTTTATCCATCTCCTTTCAGGGAGGCAGCTGTTATGACCATCGATGGCAGAGGAGAAAATGCCACAACAAGCTATTTCAAGGGAGATGGTAACGCACTCGAAAAGATAGGAGAAGTATGTATGCCCCATTCACTGGGCATGCTGTATGAGATCATCACAACGCACCTTGGCTTTTTACACTCTTCGGATGAATATAAGGTAATGGCGCTGGCTTCTTACGGTCAACCAAAGTACCTGGAGCAATTCCGTTCCCTGATCCATGTGAAAGAAAATGGCGGGTATACGATCGATGCTTTCGATCCTGAAATGCTCTTTGGCCCCAGGCGTAGTAAGGGAGCTCTTCTCCTCCAACAACATTTTGACATAGCCCATTCATTACAGAAAGTACTGGAAGAAACAGTGTTAAGCCTCGCCTGGTGGCTGCATGAACAAACGGGTAAGGATAATTGCTGCCTGGCAGGAGGTGTTGCACTCAACTGTGTGCTCAATGCCGGGCTGAGAGATAAAGGTCCCTTCAGCAATATCTGGGTACAACCTGCTGCCGGTGATGCCGGCACAGCACCCGGAGCGGCATGGTATGTAGACAGGCAGTTCAATGCCTATTATCCTGTACCTCCCATGAACAATGTTTACCTGGGCCCGGGATATACCGATGAAGAGGTGGAGCAGTTGTTGAAATGGATGAAACTTCCTTACCGGAAGCTGGATAATGTAGCGGCGGAGACCGCCCGGATCCTTGCTTCAGGAAAGATCATCGGCTGGTTCCAGGGAAGGATGGAATTCGGTCCCCGTGCGCTGGGCAGCCGCTCTATTCTTGCATCACCCTTAGAAGCCGAAATGCAGCAAAAACTCAATGAAATAAAGGACAGGGAAGACTTCCGTCCTGTTGCTCCAGTAGTACTGGAAGAAGAAGCGGCACAATGGTTTGAAAATGCCTCCACCTCCCCTTTCATGCTTTTTGTTTATCCGGTAAAGAAAGAGGCTGAGCAAAGGATCCCTGCTGTTACCCATGTGGATGGTACAGCACGCATCCAAACCATCAACAGGCAGCAGCATCCGCTGTATTATGACCTGCTCCAGGAATTCTATACTATCACTGGTGTTCCCGTGCTGATCAATACTTCCTTCAATACAAGAGGTGAGCCGATAGTCTGTTCACCCAAAGATGCCATCAGTTGTTTTTATACCTCGCCTTTTGATGCATTGGTGATCAATTCATTCCTCGTAGAAAAACAATCCTCATGAGCATCGTTGCCTCCATTGTAATTCCCACTTTCAAAAGGCCGGGCCTGCTGATAAAATGCCTGCAGGCATTGGTGGATCAGTCCGTCAGTCATAAAGCATATGAGATCATAGTGATCACTGACGGACCTGATGCAGAAACCTTCAGTTCTGTAAACAAGCTGAAAATGGCATACAGCCACACTCCGCAAATCACAGTATTGACGCTCCCTGAGCACAGGGGGCCAGCAGCAGCACGCAATGCAGGCTGGAAAGCGGCGGAAGGGAGGCTGGTGATCTTCACGGATGACGACTGTCATCCTTCTCATGGTTTTGTGGAAGCCTACCTGAAATATTTCAGGCAGCAGGCAAGGGAACATATTGCATTCACCGGGAAACTGCTGGTGCCTGTTCCGCAACAGCCTACCGATTATCAGAAAAATATTGCACAACTGCAGCAGGCTAGTTTTGTTACCGCCAACTGTGCCATCAGCAGGTCTGCACTGGAGAAGACAGGAGGCTTTGATGAAGATTTCACAATGGCCTGGCGGGAAGACAGCGCCATGGAGTTCGAACTGTTGAAACAGGCTATCCCGGTGCGCTATGTACCGGAAGCGCTGGTAGTGCATCCTGTAAGGAAAGTGTCATGGGGCGTTAGCCTGAAGATAGAAAAGAAAAATATGTTCAATGCATTACTGTATCGTAAGCATTGCACCATGTACAAAGAGAAAATCAGATCGAGACCTCCGCTGATCTATTACTGCAGCCTTATTTCGGCCTCCGGTCTGCTGGCAGCCGCGGCTTTGCCAGCCTCGCTTTTTTATGCAAGCCTGTTCATGTGGACCGGCACTACAGGCATACTGGCGGGCAAAAGGCTGCGAGGCACCTCCAAAAAACCGTCACATGTATTTGAAATGATCATCACTTCCATGTTCATACCGGCTTTATCGGTATTCTGGAATACGTATGGTTGTATACGTTATAAACGATTACTGTTATGATCCCACTGATAAATCCGCATCCAAGGATTGCCATTCTCCGTGCACTTCAGCTTGGAGACCTTCTTTGTTCCATCCCTGCCATCCGCGCATTGCGGCAGGCATATCCTTATGCAGAGATCACGCTGCTTGGACTGCCCTGGTCGGCTTCCCTGCTGAAGCGTTTTCCAAAATACTTTGACAGGCATATCCATTTTCCGGGTTATCCCGGTCTTCCCGAGCAGCCGTTCAATGAATTTGAATGGAATGATTTTGTATCGGCTATGCAGCAACAATCTTTCGATCTGATCATTCAGATGCAAGGCAACGGTTCCATAGTAAATGAACTGCTGCCTGAACTGGGAGCCAGCAATATAGCAGGTTTTAAACAACCCGGATTACCTTCTCCCTGGCCACATTTCATGAATTATCCAACACAGCTGAATGAAGTGCTTCGCCATATGGCCCTGATGAACTTCCTGGATATTCCGGCCAATGATCCTGCAATGGAATTTCCTGTAACAGAAAAGGAAAAGATACAACTGAAAGAAGTTTTTCCTTTCACCGGCAAGCCTTATGTATGTGTTCATCCGGGATCACGTGCAGGATGGAGACAATGGCCTCCCGCGCATTTTGCCATGCTGGGTGATTTCTGTGCAGATGCAGGCTACCAGGTAGTGTTCACGGGAACGAAAGAAGAACAGCCCATTATTGCAGAAGTACAGAAATGGATGAAGCAGAACAGTATTGACCTTTCAGGGAAAACAGATCTGGGAACAGTAGCTGCGCTGATAGATGATGCAGCATTGCTGATTGCCAACTGTACCGGTGTATCACATATTGCTGCGGCCACTCATACGCCCAGCCTGATAATAAGTATGGATGGGGAGCCCAACCGATGGGGACCGTTAGACCGGAACCGGCATACCGTGATCGATTGGCTCACACATCCATCGCTCAGAACTGTATACGAAACATTGATCAACAAACTGGAACCGGTAACAGCATTATAAGCTGTCGCGGTTATTTCTTCTCTGACTTCCCTGCGATTTCATATAATCGCTGTAAGACTTTTCCGTTTTCAGTTTCCTGTTTCCATCGATGATGAAAAGTCCGTTATCGCTGACACGGATGCGGGTGGTGTCCACTCCCCACACGCCTGAATTATCACGCGTCATATAACTGTTCAGGATGTACTGGCCACGGCCGAAAACCGTATCGCCTGTGGTATGGTTGATATACATATTCACTGGTTCGCCGGTAGCTGAATTGTAAGTCATTTTCTTTTGGCGGTCGTACCGCAGATTGATGTTTTGTCCAGTGCGGATATCCCTGTACTCGTATTGCTGCGCCTGGTGTGGTTGTGACTGTGTACGGTTGTTTCTGCGCATGGTACTGTCCTGCGCGCTGCTATGCAAAGAAATAATTGTAAGTCCGGCCAGCAGCAATGCCGGCAGGAAGAAGGATTGTTTTTTCATGGCTGTACTTTTACTAACCGGCACAATTATCATACCCTCTGTACAGTGATCAGCCTTAAACATTCAGTGTAGAAGATAAGCCCCCTGCGGGTTTCAGGTATGGGCAAAAAAAATCCCCTGTGCATGCACATGGGATTTCAAATATTTCGGCTGCATTATTTTCCCAGCTCTGTGGGAGGGATTGCTGTAGGCACCACGTTATTAACGGGCTTCGTAGATTTAAGATAGAGATACATGCTCTTCAGATCGAGATCACTTGCATTCACAAAATTCTGCCAGGGCATGGGAGGCAATAAAGGCCTGCTGGTGGCCAGTCCTTTGTATTTACCCTCCTTCATGGCGCGGAAGAACTGTTCTTCGGTCCAGGAACCGATACCAGTGGAATCACCGGTGATGTTTGCCGCAAAGGAAGCGCCCCACGGGCCTACGAAAGCAGTCTGGCTGTGGTTGAACAGAACCCAGTTCTGCAGTTCAGCAGGGTTCACCTTTGGCAGCGGCAGGTTTGCCGGATGGCCGGAAAGAACACGTTCCGGATCGATCATCGGGCCCTGAGGTCCCATCATTTTGGGAGAGTGGCAATCCCCGCACCCCATTACGTTTACGAGGTATTCGCCGCGCTTCACCAGGCTGTCTTTACTGATAGCCGCGTCAGCCAGGGGTTGCTGCGCCTGCTGCTCG
This sequence comes from Pseudobacter sp., assembly GCF_051955275.1. Taxonomy (NCBI): domain Bacteria; kingdom Pseudomonadati; phylum Bacteroidota; class Chitinophagia; order Chitinophagales; family Chitinophagaceae; genus Pseudobacter; species Pseudobacter sp. The sequence continues at coordinate 10,960 of NZ_JBQCGW010000141.1, forward strand.
CCACAGGCTGCGTAGATGATGGCGCCCATGACCAGTACGCCTCCCAGGAGAAATTTCTTTTTCATAAATAGACTTGTTAATTGAATATGGGTTGATGATTATAGAAGTCCGGGCAACAAATCCAGCAGAGGATGCAATTCTGTAATAGCGGGAAGTTTTTCCTGTTCCGCCGGTATTGGAGCTTCCTGGGCTTCCACCCATAATAGCAGGGTGCAGAGAATGGCTCCGAAATAATGTGGAATGATCATGGCTTGTAGACTTGTTATAAGATGGCAAAACTATAACAAATCAAAAGGCCTCACAGTAACACAAACATGTGATTTTTGGCTACCAATCCCCCTAAAAATCCAACCGCCCGGCATTTACAGCCAGGCGGTTTAATATATATCAAATCCATTTTTATTTTCCGAAAGCAGCGGCTTGCCGGTTCAGTTCCTCAGTACCGGGAGTGCTGCTGCCATTTGTGATGAGCACTCTGTACCGGAAGGTGATCCTGTCCCCAGCTTTCAGGGTCAGGTTCGTGGATGACTTACCGTTAGTGAATACGGCTTCTCCCAGTGGATTGGCTGCAAAGAGACCATAACCACGCGCATGCCACCAGGTGGGGTAATTTACATTTTTGGGATGGTCAAAGATGGTGACACTCACAGAATCATTGTCCATCTTACCAAAGAGCGTACACCAGCCTGCTCTGCTACCCCAGGCGTCATTACCCTTCTTGCCTTCACTGGTGAGGTAATTCCCGTTGGCGATACTGTCAACCGCTCCCTTCACCACAGTTACCACTCCATGTTCATCTTTATATTCTTTGTCTTTCAGCTCCGGGATCTGCAAGGCATGCGCCATTCTGAAACCGAGCATGCCATCCTTCACATCCTTGAACACCACGGCTGTTTTAGCCGTTAGCACGGTGGTACGGTCGATGATACGCTGGCCGTCACTGCCGCTGAACTGCAACGTAGTGGCTTCTTCCAGCAATACATCATTTTCCTGGTTGGTCCAGTTTGAACGGTAACTCAGTGTACTGCCTTTAGTGACCGGTTCCTGAACGGTTCTGATCCATCCGTATTTGGGTTTGCGTGCCGGGGGAATGGCATAGGAATTATTCCAGAAATCAAGCCCGTTCACGCTTTCATAGTTGAACCAAAGCCCGATATGATGCGGGTGATCGGTAGGATCTCCAGGCTGCGGGATAAGGGGAAAGCCTCTGGTCACCATCGTTCCGTTAGCGGTATTGACGGGAAACAACACAGGCTTCTCCAGTGTATCAGGATATAAAAAAGAAGTGAAGAGTTGATTGCCGATCAGCACATCGATCTTTTTATCGGTTTTACTCTTTACAAATTTCACCTGCTGTGCAGAAGCAGTAACAGCTATACCCATGCTGAGCACGGCAGTTCCGGCAAATCTGGTTAAGGTTTTCATACAAGAGATTTTGCGGATCAGTATTTGAAGATTTTTCCACCGGCCATCACTTCCTGTTTCTTTGTATCGAAAGTGGCTTTCTCTCCTGTGCGTGCTGCCGCGGTGGTCATGATGGTTGCGATGCTATGGCTGTAACCCGCTTCCACCGGTGCATTGGGCTGTTTGCGGCTGCGCACGCAGTCCATCCAGTTTCGTACGTGGTTGCTGGTGAGTACATCACCGCCGGTATTGGCGGAAGCAACGGCAGCAACGGAGGCACTGAGACTTTCTTCCGGCAGCAGGTTGGGCTGCATGTTCATGGCCTTTGCATGATTCTCCGTGAGGCCACCTTTGGGAGAAACCTTATTGGTGTTGAGATTGAGTTCACCGCCATTGGAATAATAAATTTCTGTAGGGCGCTCATCGCCGTTATGCATCCTGGAACCGAAGGTCACCTGGAAGCCTTTGCTGAGATCATCCAGCGGACCGTAATCGAAAGCGGCCATCAGGGTATCCCAGTTTTTCCTTCCATCTTTCCATTGATAGATGCCGCCGTTAGCCACCACGCTGCGCGGATGAGGCAGGCCTGTGAACCAGTGTACCGTATCGATCTGATGGCTCATCCACTGGCCGGGCAGTCCGGATGAATAAGGCCAGAACAAACGGTACTCCAGGTATAAACGGGGATCGAAGGCTTCATATGGCCTGTTGAGCAGGTAACGTTTCCAGTCCGTATCCGCTTCCGTGATCTGGTTGAGCAGGGCTGGTCTTCTCCAGCGGCCGGGCTGGTTTACATTCCAGGTAAGTTCCACCATTGTGATGGGACCGAGTTTTCCGCTGCGGATAAAATCATTGGCCGCATGATAATTGGTGCCGCTCCTGCGCTGGGAACCGATCTGTACGATCTTTCCGGTTTCCTTCACGGCTTTGAGGGCAGCGCGGTTGTCTTCCATGGTTTCCGCGAAAGGCTTTTCCACGTATGCATCACAGCCTGCTTTTACAGCTTCGATAGTATGGAGGGCATGCTGAAAATCGGCCGTGCTGATAAACACGGCATCCACCAGTTTCTTTGCATACATTTCATCATTGTTACGGCAGGAGATCACCTCCCTGCCCATTTTTTCCTGCCAGGCTTTGGAGCCTTCCTCTCTTCTTTTGTTCCAGATATCTGACACGGCCACTATTTCAAAATTGAGTTCCTTGTAATGGTTCATGAAACAGGGCATATGGCTTTGCTTGTGGCGGTCGGAATACCCTACCACGCCAACGCGCACGCGATCATTGGCTCCCAGGATGCGGCGGTAATGAAGGGCGCTGATACCGGATTGCGCTGCCAGGAGACCAGCTCCGGCAAGGGTAGTATTCTTGAGAAAAGATCTGCGGGACTTTTTCATATCAGGGACATTTGTGTGAATATAAGGTTGTGAAGCATAGTGATTGTCAGTGATTTTGGCTATCCCCTGCCGTTAATTGGCTTGCGGGAGCAAAAAAATACTAAAAAAACTGGAAAAGTTGGACAGATAAAAAAATTAGCAATTCATCCTTCAGGGAGGTAAAGGCCATTGAAAAATTCACAAAAAAGAAGCTGGGGATAAAAATTCACTATCTTCGGAGAGACATTAAAACCATCCAGGGCCAATTTGCACCAGGCCCTTTGCACCATTCAAGGCCAGCCTACCGGCTGATCTGATTTTTAACTGACATTAAAATTGCGGAGTAAGTCCAGTCACGGCAGCAGTTTCGTGCCTGGCAACAGTATTCATCCTGACCATACGGGCGAAGTACCGGTGTGGTAATGCGTTCGCAGAACTAAAAAAAAGTGATGCGGATAGCAACAGGGTAATCTATGCATTCAACTGAAATTCCGGTTACACGATACCGGTAGTAAACAATATTTCATCACTAAAAGCGGAGGTAATATGACCTGATCAGCAAGTTCCAGGGAGAGTGGCGGAGATACAGACTGATTGCCTTAAGCAATGACCTGTATCTCCAAAGAAACCTGCACTATGCGGAGCTGTTGGCTCCGGTTACCTGGAAAGTAAAAGTGAATGGGTTCTCTCCACCCCCCGGAATGGCATGCATTCCGGGGTTTACATTCTTCAGGATGATCGCGTGGTAAAATTCAACCATTTGATCCAACTGATTAAATTATTCATCAATAAACTCCCAAAAACATGACCTCAGTCAAGTTTCACAAGGATATCAGACTTCCTCTCTGCCCTCCTAACGACATCCCGCATATTGTTCAGATGCTTGCCCAGGTATTGAACCAGCGCGAAATGAATGTGCGCAAATTCGCCATCGCAGAAGGTCTCAGCCCTTCCAAAGTCTACAACTGGTTTTCCGGGAAAGCGCAGCCAAAGAAAGATTCCATTGAAGCCATCATGCGCTTCTTCAAAAAGATCCATTTCAAATACAAACCGGAAATCCCCATTACGGATGAAGGCGTGGTACAGGACATGCCCGCCATTTACAAGGTGAATAAAAAACTGCATTCTCCACAGGCTCTGGACAGCCAGGATATGAAAATAGTGATCAAGGATATCCATCTGGCTTTGAGGATCCAAACGGAACAGCTGGAATTTATCAGGCACCACCTGCTTCGTTTATCCGATAAAGTGAATACTGTAATGCCTAAGTAGAGGTATACTGAATGCAGGTACTATAAATAGAAAAAGGAAATGTAGATACATTTCCTTAGTGACTTAAACGGGGTTGTCACACCAGTTTCCTGCGATTTGAAACCAGATAGACTTCTCGCAGAAAACCAGCTTCAAACTGTACATGAGAAAAAACCAGGTGCCTTGCGACACGGTTTATTCAAAGTAACAGTAACTCTTATATATTTAAGGAGATAGTACACAAAACCCCTTTTTTGCACGGTAAAACGGCATATTTCTAACGCGAACAGCAGAAATACCATATTACCACTTGTTAGTTTTTACATAAAAAAACCACTCTTTCCTGAGCCCCGTGAAAACGGGGCCAGGACAAGAATGGAACCTTTACAAGAAACCCTGGGTGCCGTTTGAATATACCTTGGAACAGCACCCGATTTTGAACCATGATCCAAGAACTATCTTAATAGCTAAGTTTAAGCTCTACACGTCTGTTAAGTGTTCTGCCTTTGGCAGTTTTGTTATCTGCGATGGGCTTGTCGGCTCCAAAGCCAGCAGCATTGATCCTGCTTTCATCGATACCCTTGCTCTTCAGGTAAGCCAGTACGGCCTGTGCGCGTTTTTCGCTGAGGGGCTGGTTAACTTTGGGAGAGCCGGTATTGTCGGTATGCCCTTCCACACTCAGTTTCAGGTCTGCATCCTTCTTCATTTCAGCAACCACCAGATCCAGAGATTTGTTGGATTTGGCCAGCAGTTTGGCAGTGCCGGTGCTGAAGAAGATATTTCCTGCCGCAACATTCACTTTCTTCACCACTTCTTCCTTCACTACAGGGCAGCCATTGTTCTCCTTGGTGCCGGGGAGGTTAGGGCATTTATCTTCTTCATCATTCACGCCATCTTTATCAGTATCGGGGATGGGGCAACCATTGTAGCGGGCTACGCCGGCAACGGTTGGACATTTATCTTCTTCATCATTCACACCGTCTCCGTCTGTATCAGGGATGGGGCAGCCATTGTAACGCTCCAGTCCCTTTACATTGGGACATTTGTCGTCCTTATCAGGAATACCATCACCGTCGGTATCCGGGCAACCCTGAAACTGGGGAAGGCCTTTCACATCAGGACAGGCATCCAGGCTATCCACCACGCCGTCGTTATCAGTGTCTTTAGGCGCTTCGATAACGGGGATGGGCACTACCTTAACGGGTTCCTGCTTTTTGGGCTTGCTGATATTTTCTGTGAAGCCGATTGACCAGAAGAGGTTATCGTCGTGTTTTTTCTGATTCAGGGCCAGGCGGTAATTAGCCTGAACAAAAATGTAAGTGAGACCGGCGAGGTTCACCTGTGCACCGATACCGAGAGGTGCATACGGGCTCCACCTGTTGCCATAATCACCAATGCCCACGCCTGCAGTGAGGAAAGGATTTACGGTGTAATTATCAGGGAACGCACGCGCATGAAGCGATGCTTCAAACTCGTTTGAATAGGTATTCTTCTTGCTTCCATTGAAAGTGTAATCAGTGAAAACACCATTATAACGTCCGCTGAAGTCGATCCTTTTGGTAAGCCCCTGCCAGTACATGAGGGAGAAACCAAGATCCTGTTTGGAGGGATCAGACCAGTCGCCGTGCTTCCAGGTATCTTTGAAACTGGTGGCCTTGATCTGGTTGGGAGTTTTAAAATCGGTAGCATTTACGCTGAACCCAATGAGCTTTCCTTTCTTTTTGGCAACTTCCTGGGCTGTAGCAACATGAGCACACAACACGGCTAATGCCGCGAGGGGTAGTAGTCTTCTTATCATTAATTTAGGTTTAGTCCGGGTAAGCTTTTCACAAAGCAGTGAGAGTCCGGGTGTTGATACTGCAAAAGTACCAGAAGGGCAACATGTAGCGGGTAATAGATTTACGATTGTTTTGTAGTAATAATTCTATACGGATACAATTAATACGGTGTTCAAAAAATAATGGCTCCGGGGAACCGGAGCCATGTGTCATTAGTTATACAGGTCAACTTAGCTTGCTCTTACAAAAAGACCGGAGGCATAGAAATGCCGCCAGGCAAGCACGTGCCTTCCAAACGATAATGGATACAGAGACTGCCGCAATAAAAATTGCGCAGTGGATTTACATAGGGTTGGCGATTGGTATAGAGAATACTATTAAAATCATTAATTAATCGATAACCGGGAACGGCAGGACTGCCGTCAGAAAAAAGTGTAGCTGCTAATCAGAGTGTGTGAACCAGGATGATCAATCCTCCCTCAACCATGATTGATCTGCGTGTGTTGAGAACCGGTATATTACCGATGCTTAAACAAAGATAATTTAACATTTAATATGGAAGTGTAGGTGCAGTTCCAAATGCTTGTAGTAAAACTTCGATTTTGTGGAACGATCATATGTGTAGGAATATTATTGTATCTTGGCTCCGTTTTTATAGCACCTGGTTATAACGGGTAACCCGGTTTGGCAACTCTCCAGTTCTGAAAACCATTGAAAAATACTCTATGCCGAACATTCTGATTGCGGATGATCACGCGATCGTACGCTATGGAACTACCCTTATCATTAAAGACCTTATGCCCGGTGTTCAGGTTTCTGAAGCTGAAAATTTCAGCCAGGTGCTCAAATTACTGAACCAGCAAAGGTTCGATCTCCTCATTCTCGACATCAATATTCCCGGTGGCAACAATCTCCAGATGATAGATGTGGCAAGGCTTCATCAGCCCCAGATACGGATCCTGATCTTCTCCGGATATGATGAACAACTCTTTGCCCTGCGTTACCTCCAGGCCGGCGTTGACGGCTACCTGGTAAAGCATTCCCCCGAGGAAGAGCTCAAAACCGCGATCCGCACCATCCTCAATAACGAGAAGTACATCAGTTCCACCGTCCGACAGCACCTGCTGAACGGCCTCAATACAAAAACAGATATTTCCAAAAACCCATTACAATCACTTTCCAACAGGGAAATGGAAGTGATGCAACTGCTGATCAAAGGATCAAGTGTGGCCGATATCGGCAGCATGCTGAGCCTGCAGATATCTACTGTAAGTACATATAAAGCGAGAATATTCGATAAGCTGGATGTAGCCAATGTGATTGACCTGGCAGAGAAAGTAAGGCTCTACGGCGGGCAGGCATCCTGATCGCTTACTGTTGCTTCCTGAAGATCAGCTCCACCACTGTTCCCCCATCCTCAGCATCGCTGACATGGATACGGCCCTTCATCTGGGTCACCAGGTCCTTTACAATGATGAGGCCCAGGCCCGTCCTGCTGGTGAACCCTTTTTCAGCAGCACCGTAAACATTTTCTTCATTACACCAATGCTGCATTTCCCTGTTCATACCAAATCCGTTATCCTCCATAAGGATACTGAGTTCTGCATCGTTCTCCCTGGCGGAAATAGTGATCACCCCATTAAAAGTAGCTTTCACGGCATTGTCTATGAGATTATGGATCACAATACCGAGCAGGTGCCGGTTACTTCGAATATAGGTTCCCGGTAGTATATTGCTGAGGATCTTTGTATTCTGTTCCGCCGCAATCTCGTTGAAGATCTGCAGCCTGTTCTCCACCAGCTCGTTCAGACAGAAATTATCCATCACGATATCGATACCGGAAGAGTTGAGCTTGATGTACTGCAACAGGTTGTCCGTTAGATGGTACATCCTGTAACCCGATTCGTAGATCAGGTGGGCAGTGCGCTTTCCTTCGTCCCCCCGCTCCCCTTCCGTTTTGTCGTACAGCCTGCGGGCCGCACTGGTCAGGTATTTCAGCGGCGTTTTGATATCATGGGTGATAGCGGTGATCAGTCTCTGCTGCATGCGCGTCTGGCGGCGGAGAATATCCTCGGATTGCTGCAGCTCCGTGAGCGTGGCCTTCAGCGCCTGCGTGCGCTCATCGATCTTTTGCTCCAGCTGCGTATTCTTTTTGCGGATGTACCGGAACTTGATACGCATGTACAGGAAGAAACCGGCAATGATGCAGAAGATCACCAGTGCACGGAACCAGGCCGTTTCATAAAATGCCAGTGGCACCACCACCAGCAGGCTTTTCACCATCCGGTTATTACCCCCGAATCCATTGGCCTTGCGGAAACGGATCTCGTATGTACCCGAGGCCAACGCAGAAAGTTTGATACTGCCATCCGCATCCAGCGGCAGCCAGGTGGCGGCATTGTCATCTTTAATCAGTGCAAAATCAAGCTGCCTGTTGTATGGATTCCCGAAATAGGGCGTGGTGATAAAGATGCGGATGAAGTCGAAACTTTTGTCGAAAAACAAAGTGTCGGCATGCGCCATGGTTTCACCATCCACTTCTATCCTGTCTATGAAAAGGCGCGCATCCGGTACTTCCGGAACAAAATCCAGCGGATTTCCCACCACCAGGCCGTTCAGGGATGGTAAAGAGAAATATCCATTATCCAATTTTACAGCACAGGGCTGGCAGCCGCCATTGAATTCATTGGTGAGAAAGCCGGTGTATTTATCATAATAGAGATAATACGGATTCGGTAGTTTGCCATCGGCATAATCAAGCAGGTCCTGGCGCGATGCCTGGAACAATCCTTTATTGGTGGTGATCCAGAAAAAACCCCGGCCATCTTCCAGTATGCAATGAGAAGATGCCAGGTAATTGCCTTTGTCGAGCGGCAACTTGATAAGCTTTGTTCCGTTGTAGAGGAAGTAGCCATCTTCATGAGTGGTGATCCAGAGCTCATTGTTCTGGCGGAGGTATAAACTGCGTATATATTTGCCTGCTAATCCGGGAATTGAGTCCACTTCTCCGGTACGCTTGTTCACGTTGTACAGTCCTGTGCTGGTGCCGATCCAGAGGTTATCCGGCCCTTCTTCCTGGAAATAACAGATGTCCTTTATCTGCGGAAAAACTTCCACTGGCTTCGCATTTTCATCTTTCAGGTTCAGCTTCCAGGCAGAAAAGGCTTTCATACCGATGAACAGCGTGCCATGCTGATCTTCGTACAACATACTGACATGATAAGGGAAACGGTATTCTTTCAGCAGTTTACGGCCAGTGGAATCGAAGCGATAGAGCATGAACCGGTGCTTCACCCAGATATTTTTCCGGTGGTCCATCAGTATGCTGGACCGGTCCTCTTCCATGCGTTTGCGGAACTCAGGCAGCAGTTCATTCCGCTTATGAAGCCCCATCATTACGCCCTGTGGCGTAAGCACCCTGCCATTGCTCAGTCCCAGCTGTGCATAATAAACATCATCCGCATCATTCTCTCCAGACCTCAGCGTGTGGAAGGCTTTACGGGTAAACACAAACAGGCCGCGCGTATGGCTGCCCATAAAAAGGCGACGGTTGCGTGTATCATAGAATACGGAAAGGATCCGGTTCGATTCAAAATCAAAGCCCTTCAGCAACAGTTCAGTGGTAAGACCATTCCTGGCGCCGGGCTTAAGCAGGTACAGCCAGTCGCCCACCAGCAAAAAGGCCTGTCCTGCACTGGCATTCCAGAATATTTTCGGTTGTACCTTTCTGTTAACCACGCCCGCCTGCCACCGGATACTTCCCTGTACTTCGCCAGTAGCCTGGGCCTTTCCGTTTTCAATCAATGTCACCTTCAGATCACGCAGCTGGTAGAGCCGGTTACCCAACATGAAATAATTGGAATAATCCTCCGACCTGAAAGCCATCCCGATAGATATTAAGCCATCTTTATAATAGTTGATGGAATCCTTGCTGAGAATATAATAACTATCACCACCGGCATTGATCTTATACTTATCGATGGTGATCAGGGAGGCATAAATATTGGGAAGTCCCAAGGCATTATAGAGTTGATAATATCCGGCCTGCGTGCCGAAATTCATGGTGCCAAGCGGGGGGGCGCCGTGGTCAGACATATATGCCTGGCCGTTCTGCATGCAGATCACCTGGTCTTTTTCCGTAACGCCATAGAGATTACCTGTATTGAAATCGGAGATCAGCCAGCTCATGCGGCTGCTGGTAAGCGGGAGCACATTCTTGTTGAAGGAACGGAAATTCTGTCCATCGAACCGCACCACGCCGTTCTCTGTGATCATCCAGAGAAAGCCACTACGGTCGAATGCGATGGATTTGACACTGTTCTGTGGCAGGCCATTCTCATCCGTATACTGCCTGACCGTGTATTGCAGGGTATCGTGAGCAATAAGGTGAATGGGAACTACAAATATAAACGCAACGAGTACGGCTATTTTCATAAGAGTACAGCTACCCGCTATACGGGTTAATCCATAAATAATGAGAGGGAGTGTTGCCGGTCGTTAACTGTGTAACGCAAGGATAAGGTTCAGAAAATGAGCAGCAAACATACAATTATTATCCTGCCTGAAATTAAAAATTGATTATTTTCAAACCATTACTTTTAAACCGATCATCATGGTTAGGAATTCAACCTTATTTATTTTTATCCTCCTGATTATGACCAGCGCCTGCAATAATATCGATACTCCCGCGCTACTGAAAGAGCAAATATTAACGGAACTGTCCAGCCATCCCGGCCAGTATGCTGTAGCATTCAAAGACCTTGCATCCGGTGAAGAAGTACTGATTAACGAAAAGGCAGTTTTTCATGCGGCAAGCACCATGAAAACACCCGTGATGATTGAAGTACTCAAGCAAGCCGGACAGGGCCGCTTTCTGCTCACCGATTCATTTATTGTGAAGAATGAATTCAAAAGCATTGTGGATAGCAGCAGCTATCAGCTTGACTCCACTGAGGACAGCGACAAAGACATTTACAAACAACTCGGCCAGAGTGTTCCACTGGATCAACTGGTGCGCAACATGATCATCAAAAGCAGCAACCTCTCCACCAATATGGTGATAGAACTGGTGGGTGCCAGCAATGTGAACAATACCATGCGGGAACTGGGCGCAAAAGATATCCTGGTGTTGCGCGGCGTGGAAGACAGTAAAGCATTTGATAAAGGTCTCAACAACACAACAACTGCCAGGGACCTGATGATCATTTTTGAAAAGATAGCGAAAGACCAGGTGGTCAGCAAGCAGGCCTGCCAACTGATGCGCGGGATCCTGCTTGACCAGCATTTCAATGCCATCTTACCGGCAAAATTACCCAAAGACGTACAGGTTGCCCATAAAACCGGCAATATCACCGGTGTGGAACACGATGGAGGGATCGTATATATGAAAAATGGAAAAAGTTATGTGCTTGTCCTGCTGAGCAAAGGCTTCCAGGATGAAGCCGGCAATAAAGAAATGCTGGCAGGCATTTCAAAGATGGTCTACGACTACGAAAGCAGGAAATAATACAGGGGTGATTGAGACAACACATTCATCACAAATACCACCGGGGTCAGCTTTCGTAAAGGATAATCCCTGCGGCAGACGCGCAGTATCAGTAATTCTGCTGCAATAGAAACTGAATAAAAAACGGCCATCATCATCCAGGGCGCAGGCATGGCCGGGCGGTTCCAGGTAAGCGCCATCAGGCTGAGTACCGTCACAACCACAGCCACCAGGTTAGCCAGCGTTGAGTAAGCCAGTGACGGCAGCAGCTTCTGGTAGCCTGCCTTATACAGGATCAGCCCCTCGATGATAACGGTCAGCAGGAGCTGCAAGAGGAACAACGGGATCAGGTGCAGCGAATGAGCAAATTCGAAAACTCTGAACATATCTACAGTATTAGGGGTGCTTATTTAGACGCTGCCGTCCGCAATTTCCTGCACTCCCCGGCCGGCTGACCTTCCATCCACCCCGCAAACGGTTGCGTGACCAGAACAAACAAATATTGCTTACCCTGATTAGCACATGATAAACAAAAATTATCCCGTATTTGGCAAATATCTATAAAAATTGATAATATTGGTTTAATGAAAGTGCTGCAATTTACGGTCCCGATTGTACAGAAAGGCTCCCTGGCAGTGCAGGAAGACATCCTGCCCTATTTCTACAATTATTATCACCGCCATGCAGAAGCCCAGATAACGCTGATCATTAAAGGCGAGGGCACGTTTATTGCCGGAAACTATACCCAGCCCTTCAAACCGGGGGAGGTATATATCCTGGGCGCCAACCAGCCGCATATCTTCAAAGCAGATTCCCGCTATTTTGAGAACCAGCAGGAAAACAATATCCACGCTATCCATATCTATTTTGATCAGGATGCTTTGCTGAAAGGCATTCTCAATCTGCAGGAACTGGAAAGCATCCGCAGGTTCATGCTCAGCTCAGGCAATGGTTACCAGCTGCCCGACCAGTACTGCGGCATGGCATCACTCATGATCAAGCGCATCAACAGCACTGAAAGAGCCGAACGCCTGTTTGAATTCTTCCGGTTGATGCAATTCTTTGCCAATGATGTGAAAGACTGGAAGTCTTTATCCAACGGCTTCTCAAAGTACTCCTTTACTGACAGTGAAGGACTGCGCATGAACGATATCTATCAGTATACCGTTGAGCATTATGCGGAGGACATTTCTTTGAAACGCGTTTCAGAAGTGGCGCATATTACCCCCCATGCTTTCTGCAAATACTTCAAGAAACATACGAGAAAAACGTATATGAGCTTCCTGAACGAGATCCGGATCAACGAAGCCTGCAAACGCATCATCAATGGTGATTTCGATTCCATTTCAAGCATCGCCTACTCCATCGGATTCAACAATACCATCACTTTCAACAGGGTATTCAAAAAAGTGACAGGTATGACTCCTACCAGTTATATCTCCGGCTACAAGCGTAAATGATACAGCTTCCCCAAGGCAGGATCACTAGCAGTTCATTCTAATTATCCTCCATTCAGTGCCGCACTAAAAAAATATAAGAAAAACAGAGACCGCGTCTGGTAACTTCTCTTCTCCCGATTGTATTACCTGCGAAGAAGTGTGCGTAGCCCTTCTGAATCCAACATTCCATAAGAGGTAAACCATAACCCGATATACCATGACCCGTAAGTTTACGTGCTTATTTGTATTTGTATTCCTGTGTAATTTCCTCATCCACGCTCAGAGCGGTCAGCCCGATCCTTCCTTTGGAGTCAATGGATTCCACCAGGTCAATTACGGACAGGGGAAACTGAAGGCCACGGAAGCGTTCATGCATTCCAGTGGAAGTATCATTGCTGGCGGCAGCCAGTATCTTTCCAATGCAAATGACAATGCTGTCTTTTCCTTCCATCAGAATGGCATGTTGAATACTTCCTTCGGAAACAATGGAGTTGCCATTGTGAGAACATCCTCCGATAATGATTCTGTAGTACAGCTACAGGAGATGCCTAACCACAATATTCTTGTATTGTCGGCAAGCAGAGCCATCTCATCCGGTATCGAATCAGTGCTCTTTCAGTTACTGCCAAACGGCAGCCTCGATATGAGCTTTGGGGTTAACGGAATCGCCACCTGGAGCCGGAACACCAGTTCCCTTATGCATACCTACCCCCAACAGGTGGCGGTATTGCCTGATGGCAGTTTCCTGATCCTTTATCTTGCCATGGCCGACAACTATTATCCGGCCATTGTGAAGCTGCTGCCTGATGGAAGTAAAGACAATAGTTTTGGCGTGAACGGCGTATTCGTTTCATCGCATACGGCTAATGCATACCTCAACCCCGTATCGAAGGCGCGCATGCATGTGAATCCAGACAACTCCTTACTCATGTATTGGATGCATGAGCAGGGCATCGGCTCACCGGGAAACGACAGCCTGCATATGGAAAAACTGCTGCCTGCCGGCTTCAGGGACCTGAGCTTCGGCGTGAATGGAGATGGAGTAATGAGACGTGAACTGATCAGCTCCCGTTACTCCATGACGGATGGCGCCACCATGACGGACGGTTCGATCCTGATCGGCTTCAATCAACCAGTGACATCCGAATACACCAATATCTTTTATTACAGGATACTTCCCGACGGCGCTCCTTTCACCACCTTCGGAACGAATGGCCTGGTCCATCCAACCGGGCTGTCTGGCCTGAATGCCATGCGCCGCATCACGCCATTACCCAATGGTGGCGCCATGGTGGCAGGTTTGGTTCAATATGGCTCAATAGCGTATATGGAACCCTTTTTCCAGGCTATCAAATTTGACAAAGAGGGCCAGGACCATTCATATGGCTATGGAGGTTTTGTATATTATGGAGGCGATGGAGTGCAAAAGATTGGAGGCCAGTTGGTACAGAACAGTGATAACAGCAGCTGGCTGGTGGGTTATTCCGGTGAATACCCGGTTGATGAACCCAACTGGGCAATCAGCCTGACCCACCTCGATGAAAGCGGGAATATTGGTGAATACGGATATGATAACCAGGTCAACAATACCAGGCATAACACTGAAGCACAATCGCTGGCCACGCAACCAGACGGGAAGATACTGATTGGCGGATATTCTTTCCGCAGTTCAAGGAGAGGCCTGCTCCTCACACGCACCCTTGCCAATGGCAGTACAGATGCAAGCTTCGGGAACAATGGATTTGTTCACCGGGAGATCGGAAGACAGGAGGATGTACAGGCCATCAAAGTACTGCCTGATGGAAAGATCCTACTGGCAGGAAATACATTCAGTAATTCATTTGTACAGGGAATTTATCTCGCAAGGTTCAATGATGATGGCAGCGTAGATAACAGCTTCGGTTCAGGAGGCATTTCCCTTTCTGCATCAACTACCAATGCCAGCACCAGGAGCGTGATCTTCCAACCGGATGGCAAGGTTCTGGTCGGCGCCAATGTGCTGGGCCAGATGCGTGTGTTCCGCTTCCTCGAAGACGGTAGCCCGGACAACACCTTCGGTAGCAGCGGCATCAGTTCCTGTACATTCGGGCTCGATAATAGTATGCTGGAAGGCCTCACCATTCAGCCGGATGGTCATATCCTGGTAACAGGCACAGCGCGCCAGGGAATCAATTCATTCTTTGGCATCCTTCGTCTCTTGCCCGATGGCAGCATCGATGTTTCTTTCAATTCAACCGGTACGCAGACCATCGCTCCATATGGCTCCACCAATACGGCCAGGTTCTCCCTTGTTCAACCGGATAACAAGATCGTGGTGGGCGGCTATTCCAATACCCCGGCAGGGCAACAGTTCACAGTAACAAGACTGAATGCGGACGGCAGTATCGACCTGGGCTTTGGAAGTTCCGGCAGCAATTATATCAGCAACGGAACATTGAGCCAGCCTAATAAAGGATTGCTGTTACCGGATGGAAAAATTGTAATGGCAGGCCTTTCATTGAATGGCTCCAGCACCTCCTTTATGTTAGCCAGCTTCAACGCTGACGGAAGCATCAATACTGGTTTCGGCACAGGTGGGGTCTATGCCAATGTAAATGGTGGCGATGCGAAGGCCATTCTTTTTCAACCTGCCGGCAACAGGTTGCTGGCAGCAGGAAGAACCACCAGCAACAGTGTTACAGACCTGTTACTGGTGAGGTTCATGTATACTCCAGGCACACTCCCGATCACCTGGGGAAGCTTCACAGCTGAAAAGATGAACAGATCCGTTCAGTTGAAATGGACAACCCTGCAGGAGATCAATACTGTTGATTTTCTGCTGCAGCACAGCAATAATGGGCAGCAATGGACTAATATAGCAACTGTAACTGCTGCCGGGCATTCAGGTTCTGCCAGGATCTATAATTTCGTGCATCATCACCCTGCCAGTGGCAATAACCAGTACAGGATCCTGCAGCGGGATATTGATGGCGCTTCCACGTACAGCCAGATCAGGCAGATTCAAATGGGAGCGGCACAGGAAGGATTGCAGGTTTTCGGAAATATCGTAAGCGAAGGAACACTTCGGGTGCAGGCCCCTGCCGGTTCAGTGCTGATTCAACTGATCAGCAGCTCCGGCCAGATAATACAAAAGATAAAAGCCAGTGGCAGGCTGGAACAGATAGATGTAAGCCGCTGCATCAACGGTTTTTATTTTGTGGTGTACGGAAAAGAGGTGAAAAAGATAGTGATCCGGAATTAAGAGTCTCTATAGCGATATCGATCCTCCTGCCTTTGTAATTGGGCAGGAGGATTTCTTTACCGGCACAGCGCCACATATGCAGGTGGTTGTAATGTTAAATATTCTCGATTGTCCTCCGGCACTTGCAGATGTCTCCGGCAAACGATACATTTGTTGCACATATCTTTTTACATGAAAAGTCTTTACCTGATCGTCCTTACCGCTTCGGTTACAGCTATGTCCGCCTGTTCCAAAAGTAATTCCGCCATGAACGGAGAATATGTGGCAGACTACGGTGTAACCGCTTCTGTGAAGATGTTTGCCGCCAGTGGCGAAGTGAAGGACCAGGGAGTGATCCGGCAATACATCAGTGCGCGTAAGCTGACGGACCGGTATTTCCCGCAGCAACGGGTTGCGGTAGATGAATCGCAATTCTCCCTGACCGTTTCAGGCGATAAGCTCACTATCAAAAGGCCGGGATTGATCAACGGCGAACAATCCAGCAGAATGATCGGCGCAATCCGCCATCTTGTGACCTGGAAAGGACAGGTAAGAGTGATGATACCTGACGGCGTGATCAATGTAAATTCAAAATGTGCAGACCTGAGCCTGAACCTGCTTCAGTATCCGGTACAGCAATTGGATTATCAGCTGACGCCGGGTATCACAGGCTTCAAGGCTTCCTATATTCCCGGCGTGGAATACGCGATAGACCTTAAACCCGGCGCAGTAACAATTCCGTTTCTTGCATTCACGGCCTCCCATGATGAAGTCACACAAAGCTGTATGGCTTCAGACGCCACTTTCAATGTACTGAAGGAAGCCGGTGCAGCAGGGCTTCAGAGCGGAGACACCATCCTCATTCAGGAAAGCACCCTGCACCTGAAGAAAAAATGATCAGCGTAACCAGTCACTCATCTGTAATACCTATGTAACCACTACATTCACAGGCTTGGGAGCAACCGCCTTCACCACAGCTTCTATTTATGACAGTTTGACAAGCGCATTAAAGATGAAAAAGAGGCAAATTAAACCTACCAGGTATTGAATAAAGAACAAATAGATATGAGCCCTCTTTTCATATTTCAACTTACCAAGATCGATCCTGAGAGAAAAGAAAACAAGGACGGTATACACAATAACGTACTCAACTTTATTCCAGCCAATAAAATTGTCTGGCATTATCGGATAAGCAGGCTGAACATGATTCCATTGGTAATAATTAATGATTACGAATACTGAAATAAAAATAAAGGACCAGATAAGGATAAGCCATTTCTTATACCCGTAATACCACCATATTTTATTCAGGAACAATCCAGCTTTCCCAAAAACATTCGCTTTGCTGAATTTCCATTTATAAAAATCCAGATCGACATTCTCCAGGCTTTGCATCTTCCCTTCTCTTCTGAACTTTTCTATCAGCATTTGAAAGGTGCTACTGGTCAGATCATCATTCATTATTCCATTGCGATAGGAATATTCATTGGCTGTATCGAAAATCAGCCTTGTATAATTATTATAGACAAACCTCACATCCTGGAAATCTGTATTCTTAATCATTAAGCTCAATGGTCTACCAGTCGGCAGCACATCAATATTGAGGGATTTGGGTAATAATCCACAATCAACAAATATCAGCGTATCACAACTGAATCCCGACAGATTTAGATCCGGAGCGAAATCAACTTTGTAAAATACCAGTTTATTAAAATGCAACCCTGCCCAGGACCAAAATCTGCTTTTAAAATAAGAATCGATCACTTCTAATTTTGGAATCAATTTCTTTTCCCCAATCTCCCCGGATATGATGCATTCACCCATTATTGAATCCTTTTCCAACACAATATCCAGGGATGTAACCTTATCCAACACCAATTTATTGAAACGGGACTGCCGGATAGCTATTCTTCTGCGATAAGCATTTGAATCCGGGCAGATATTGGCAAGACGGATATCATCAATCCTGCTACCTTCGATAACCAGCCCGCTATTTACGCTATCTATATCCAGGTCATCAACTTTTAATCCACGTATCTCCAAATCATCGGATTCAATATTCCTCATTGACATTTTTGAGTTATACCGGCCCTGGATTTTAATATTATGAAACCCAAGCAGCCCCTGAGTACGGATATTCCTGACCTTCAGCTCATCTATCAGATGGATCGTATAACCATTATAGTCTGAATTCGCACCAGGAAGGATTTTAAATCCGGGCCTGTAAACCTGTCCTTCTATATCAGAAAGTTCTACTGCATATGGAAGAGTAAATGTCAGTGTATTATTGTTGAAATACTTTTTTGCCGGTTTGATTGAGGTTAATATTTCACCTATAACACTCCTGTCAAAATTAGCTACCAGGATATTCTTAAACATAAGGTTTCTGGAATCTGGCCTGTCAGTCCATCTGCCGTGGTCACTGAATTTCAGCTGAAATGGACGGGCGAAATCCCAGGTTGAATAAATAGTATCCTGGGCAGGAAGCAATTTTGGGAAAAAGGCAAGAATGTATACAATCAAAAAACGTAACATGAGATGTCATTATCCCTTTAAAATAGTCTTTTTTAATAATAAATCATATCGCTACACCTCAAAGGAAAAATGAGATCGTTTCCGTAGCAGTAATGAAAATGCAAAAGGCAACCCATTGCCGGATTGCCTTTTTGCGTGGAATAGCCTTCAGTATTGCTCATTTACTGGCAGCCTTAAGCAATACGGCATCTGCCGCCACTGCTCCTTTTCCACCGCCGCCTGAGATCTGGATATAAGGAGTTCTCCTGCTCGAGAACACAAAGGAGCCAAGCCATATCCATTCTCCTGTTGTTTGTCCTGCTACCTTTACTTCCTGCGGCCGTATCTTCTTATGATGCGTTTGTTTGCCATCATAGATCCCGATCTCAATTTCATGGGCCATATACGGCAGTTTGGGCAGATAGGTGTACACGGCATACTGCCCTGCCTTTTTGATCTCCGGGAGAAAACGGACTGTAGCTTTTTCCACAGTGCCTGAATCGCTCACCAGCATGGAAGGCCCGTAACTTCTTCTGGTTTGTTTTTTCCAGACACCACTGATTGTAATGCGGGAAGAATCTGCATCATCCACCAGAATATCGGGCGCACTGCCATCCAACAATGGATCATCCTGCAATACTTTCCGGATCTCAGCAACATTCACCTGCTGAACGGTGTTTTGCTTGTCAAGAGCAAGACTGGCAGCAATCCCGGAAGCCTGTGCAAGCGCCATGAACACGGGCTCCATGCGGATAGACCCGTATGCAATATGGCTGGCCGATAAACATACCGGCACCAGCAGATTGCTGCATTCAGCAGCTTTGGGAGTTAAAGACCTGTAAGCAATGGGATATGGGCCGAATCCACCGACCTCCACATTGCCTTCATTCTTCACCATCTTAACGCCATTCTTTTCAACTACGATACGCTGGCAATTATGAGAGTCCATCGTGTAAGCAGCCATGGCTATACCGTCGGCAACCCGCTCGCGTGCTTCGCAGTTTGCCTGCGTCATCACATAAGCGCCACTCATTCGCCGGGCTTCCCGTACATAGAGCTGCGGTGTCCAGTTTCCATTATCGGTGTATTCGTCTTTCGGGTACCCCCATTCCAGCATCTGGTTACGCAGGTGCGTTGGTACACGGGGATCATGACCTATAAAATAGAGGAGTCCTTTTGTATAAACTTCATGTTCCGTGCGGATCTGTTCCCTGTCTGCATAACCCGCTTCGGGATAGTGATGGTTCATACCAATCATATCCGTGGAGAACGGACCTTTGTTATTGATATCCGTTTTTTGATTGGGCATGATATCAATCTTTAAAAATGGTTTCAGATCTGCCGGTTTTACCTGTTGAATAAAACGAAGCAGCAATTCATATTTCGTGGAGTCATATCCAGCCGGTCTTGTAATATCTATACGGTTTAAAGGATTATTGGTGAGGCAGATTCGGAAATTGTAAGCCTGCACCATCCGGTCTCCAGATCCCTGTGCTGAAACTGAATTATCTGAAATCCCCCAAAGGAGCCCGCTGCGGGCATCTCCGGGGATTTTGTAGGGATCGATATTATCAGGGAACTGATGCCCTTCCATCAGTTGAACTCCGTTATAGGTTTCACCGTAAGTGCTGTTGCTTTCTCTGCCCACGGTATAGGAAATACCGGCCTTTGCCATCAGATCACCCTCATAGCTGCAATCGATGAACATCTTTGCATGGATCAATTCATCAGCTGCTGGTTTCTGTGATGGTTCAATAGTTATTCCTGTTATGGTATTACCATTTTTTTGTACACCCTTCAGGCGATATCCGGATTGTACAGGCACATCCGCTGATTTCAGATATTCCCATAAAATATTTTCTGCTACAGATGGCTCAAAGATCCAGTTCTCAAAATTGCCATAATGCTTCCCCAGCCTTCGATAGAAGTCAAGTGCAAGTCCACTGATCGCGAACTTGTTTCCGATATCAGTGTAACCAAGACCGCCGGTAGTGAGCCCGCCTATATGTTTGCCAGGCTCTATCAGCAAAACGGACTTTCCCATTTTCTTTGCGCTGTAGGCAGCCATTACTCCCGCAGCATTGCCACCATACACAACTACATCAAATTTTTTTGTAACAGGGACTGGCAGGTCAGTTACTTTTTTGGACCAGCCGGGTGGAGTATCTACTGCAATATTGTTTACCTCTACACCCTTGAAGAACACGGGCGCAGTCAGGTTCTGTAACCCGCTGACAGCGCGCACCTGCAGCCCATCCACATCTCCCGCAATGACCGGTATGCGCGGATCTGGGGCAGTAGCATTCAGCATCAGTCCGTTTACCTGTACATTCTTTGCATGCCTGATGAACAATCCGGAAGCAGGCAGTTCTTTCCAGGCAGTGGGTTGTGGATATCCTTTTTCGTCTTCTTCAACTTTGGAAAGATCGCTGAGATATTGTCCGGATTTCAACCCTCCGCGGTGTGTGATCTGAATATTGGACAAAGAAATATTCTCCACGTTATGTCCGGGAATACCCGTGATAGAAGAACAATAATTGCCTGTATTATAAGCCACGATATTATTGATGACAACATTGCGCAGACTCCCAACACCCGGCTCAGGCGCTGCCGCTGTATGTTTCCTGGCCCTGTTGCCCAACCTGACAAACAACGGGCAATCATTTCCTTCAATGGAAATATTACTGATACTCACGCCGTCCATTATTCCTCCATCTACAATTTCCAGGGAGAGTGCGGCAATACCCCGGGCTGTACCGTAGATGGGCGGATGAAGATTGGTGCTTGGTTTGATCACACAATTGGAGATGGAAATATTTTTGAATCCACCCGTTGATTCAGTGCCGGCCTTGATAGCATTACAAAAACTGGAAACGATGCAATTGGTGATCACAACGTTTTCACAACCGGCAGCACCAGTGCTTTTCAGCACAATGGCATCATCATCAGTGTCAAAGATTGAGTTAGAGAGAATGAAATTGCGGCAACCATCGATATCTATTCCATCATTATTCCGGTTGGCATGATTGTATACATTGATGCCATCCACAAACACATCATCGCAATCCAGGTAATGCTGGTTCCAGATTCCCGCATTCCGCATGCTGATATGCTGCACCCTGATCTTTTTGCAGGAAATGAACAACACATTTCTTGGTCTGCCATCCATATCGCTTTTATACGCGGAAGCGGGATCAGGTTGTTGTGCTGCGCCATTGCCATCGATGGTACCGGTTCCGGTGATAGCGATATCAGAAACCTCATTCGCATAAATAAGTGCCCGCCATCCGCCCGGATCTTTCTGTGAGCGGTAACTGGGTTGGGGTTGTACCGGAAAGTCATTCAGACTGGTACTTGCCAGCAGCACGGCGCCTGCTTCCAGATGCAACTCAACATGGGTTTTCATCAGCAGGGTGCCTGTCCTGAAAACTCCAGATGGCACAATAACCCGGCCGCCACCTGCTTTATGGCAGGCCTCGATGGCCTTATTGATACTAATGGTATTCAGGAACCGGGCTCCGGGCCTGGCGCCGTAAGCGGTGATGGGAAAATCTTTCGCCAATGCTGTTCCAGCAAAGGCTACGATCAACAGAAAAAATAAAACACTCGTTCTCATATAGGATCAATTAATGGCCGAGCCAGGCTTTCAGCTGGCCGGCTAACTGTTCAAAAGAATTGGTTGCAGTGCTGCGCAACTGTCCACGGTATGCGTTGCTGATCACAGAAAGATCTGATTGGATCTCGGAAATATTGCCCGCATTTCCGTTTGCATCCGTCATACCTGCGATAAATAATTCTCTGGGAAACAAGGATGCAGCAAGGTCTGGCAGATCATAGATGCCTGCTGAACCGGCAACCGTACTGTGCAGGAATGCAGGTTTGTATTTTGGATTACCGGCAAGGGAGCGATAAGAATTATATGGCTGGATCAGCGCCACTTTACTGATACCTGTATCAAATGCTGCGGCATGCAAGAGCACCGGACCCATTTGTTGATGCGCCAGTCCATAAACTTCCCGGATACCAGTTGTTTGTTGTAGTTGCAGGAGTAACCTGATCACATCCCCTGCCTGTATACCGGTAATACTCCTGCCCGTAAGCAGGCCGGCAAACCAGCAGTTATAGGAAACGCTATCGATATAGGAATCGCCACGGAACTCTCCGGGACCCAACTCTCCGATACCTGGCAGGTCAGACGCCAGTACAAGAACCCCCTGTTTTACGAACCATTCGATTTCGCCGCCAGCTGCGGCTTCCGCCGATTTACCCGAAGGATGCAAATAAATAATCGCCTTGCCTGAAGAGGAGTCTGGCTTCCATAAAGTATAGGGCAAGATATAATCACCTTCTCCATGTAGCAGGAACTTCTCAATACTATACCCCGGCCTTTGTGCCCTTCCAACAAAAAGAGGAGAACGTGATTTTGCAGGCTGCTGAAAACCGGATATTTTTTTCGCTTCGCGAAGCATTGCAGGAATACCCGCTGGATATGATGACCGCTTTCTATTCAGCACGGCCTGCTTTATTGCTGCTTCTTTAACATTCAAACCAAATACTGTTTCGCTATGTAATGCTGTGCTCACCTGCCCTGTTGTTGTCACCTGCAGTTCTTCAGCCGTCAGCGGCTTGTACTGAATATCCGTTGAGTCTCCGGTCAACTCAAAGCAACGTTGAAAGAAAGCGTACATCGCTTCCCTGTTCTTTTTAGTGGAAGCATGTGGCGCATCATCAGTTATCATCCGGCAATTGCCGGCAGCGTTGTATGATTTATAGATCCGTGCAAGTTCTGCTGCTGTTTCCATAGTACCCTGGATTGGGAACATATCCTGCGTGGTAGCAATAATAAGCACTGGTTTGGGGGCATGCACCATCAGCAGGTCTGCCATATCAAGGCCTTGCTGAATGCCATTCAGGAAGCATTGCTCTGCATCCTGCGGCCCCATCGATTGAAATAACCGGTTGTAATTTGTGATATAATTTTCTGTTGCCACGGCCCTGATGCGACTGTCAAATGCAGCAGTATAAGCACTTTGAGTGCCACCTCCGGAACGCCCTGTAATACCGATCCTGGCCGTATCCACTTCTTTTCTTGTTACTAAATAATCCACTGCACGGATACAATCCCAGGTAAAATAACGGGCCAGCGTATTGCCCGTGATAAAAAGTTGTGCACCCGCATAGGAATGCTCGAAGGCAGGCCACTGGAATTCTGATTTACCAGAAGCAGGATTATAATACTGCAACCGCTCTCCCTGCCCCACCGGATCGAATGCAAGAACGATAAACCCTTTGTGTACCAGGTTCAGTAAAATATTCTGATAAGACCGGTAGCCCGTATTGGAGTGGCCGCTGCAATAGATGATGGCTGGCGCCTTTCCTTTTATTTTGCGCGGGATGAACAATGATGCCGTTACATAATAACCAGGCATCGATTCGTAAATTATATGCTCGATGGTATAATCGTCTTTCTGAATAGTTCTTGTCACTCTGGCATTCAAGGGTGTTTTGGCTGGAAACTCACCAACCACCTCCCTCAGTTTTTTGCTGACCCATTGCTGCCTTTGTTTCCACTCAGACAGGGTTTGTATTTTTTGTATGCCTGCTTCCCGTTTTTCCAGATACCTGAAAGCCTGCGATGCAAGATGATGATATAAAGAATTGGGGGCGTCACTGAACCCGATCCAGTTATGTGTTCCCCGCAACCCATCGAATTCCTGTTGGGCTTTCAAACCGGAATTGATCAGATACAGGAATACGGTTATCAATAAAATGCGTCTCATACTTTCTTATTTATCTGCCTGCAGGTTTTCAATCAGCTTCACCATATTCATGGCATTGCGGGCGCTGAACAATTCAAATCCTCCACCAAATCCCATCGGAACGGAGCTGAGCAACAGCCATCCTTTGCCTAAACGTTTTCTCAGCAGATATGGCGCATCCCTCCCACTACTCATAGGTACAGTCGCCATCGTCTGCCATCCAGGCTCCAATGGCCTGTAGCCCTGTTTAGGAGGCAACCCCTTTGCCAACATATGCACCATATCATTCGGGCTGCTCTGCCAGCTTCCGGGTTGCAGGAAATTCGTTTTCCTGAATTGCACGGGTTCAGTGCCTGTCCATTTTACGGCCGGTACTTCCGCAAACCAGTCCGACACAGGAATTTCGCCATCAGCCACCAATAAAACCAGACCGCCTTTCTGTATAAAGGATTGTACATCCTTTTGCAAAAACTTATTGGACAATCCTTTCTTAACCCAATTTTCCTTTGAATACCTGATCAGCAAAACAGATGCATTGCTATTCAGATATGGCCGTAGTTTGGCTTCATCCGATCCTTCTACGGCCACATCCCAACCTGCCCTGTTCAGCTCTATCAACAAAGGGCTGCTCTCAGCACCACCATCATAGATCAGGATCCCCTTTCTTGTGGTATCCATAGTAGCCTGACTCGCCCTGGTATGCTTAAGTGAATAGATCGTTTTCCAGTTTTCCAGCATTGTTCTTTCCAGCGCCAGCTGGGTTTCAACCCTCGTTCGTGTGGATTGATCCCTTAACGATGCTGTTTGTTTTGCAGCTGCTTCAAAATGTAAATCCAGTTTTTTAAAGACCTCCGGACCCAGGAAATCATCAACATGCAATACAGGAGAATTTAGAAAGAGGGTGATCTTCTCACTGCTCCCATACCATGCCGCTGCTATTTCTTTGTAATACTGCAGCATTTCATTTGCAGCAGTGCCATAAATGGTAGCGCACCAATCCTTCATCAGTGAATCGACCGAAATATCAGTATCCCACATCGCCCTGGTGGCGGCATACAGCGCCATCCTGTTAGTGGCCCAATAAGTATTAGCTTCCGGAACATTCCGTGGCATACCGTAGGCGGGCAACTCAGACATATAGGCGGTCAGTTTTTTCTGATGCATCCAGCGCATCTGGTCCACCACCCATTCGGTCATGGGCACAAATACCGGGTCTTTGAAAATGATGTATTCATATCCCCTTATTCCCATGTTCACACCTTTCTGCAACCAGCCATCCACTTCAGCAATACTCTCTTTATTGAATGCATTGCCGGAAGACAGAAGATGCCGGTAGCTCACATCATACAACGCATACGGTATCAGCTCAAATGGTGCAGGTTTAGTCCCGGGAACTTTTTTGTATTCCAGGTAAGCGTAAGTCCAGTAGCGTTTTCCCGGCATTCGCTTCTCCAGCTTATCGATCACGATACCGGAGAATTGCTGCCATCTTGTACTGATATCACCCATCGCTTTGCAATCATCACAGGTGCAGTACAAAGTCTGATCGGCCGGATAAAAATGAATGATATCCGGCTCAGGGCTTTTGTTCCACCAGCCTGCGATCATCTTCGCCACTTCTTCCTGCACGGCAGAATTACTCCAGCAGAGATGTGATGCATTGCGTGGATGGAACTGCCGCTTCCCGCCAATCAATGCGAGATATTCCGGATGCGCTTTCAACATCTCTTCCGGCAACACTACATTATGGCCTGCAATGCGGATCAAAAATCCCTTTTCTCTTCTGGCAGGGATAATTGTACCGGAAGAGTCTCCTCCTGATTTGGAGGAGACGAGGTTCAGCCTGTTCCTTGCCATCCAGGTATCAGTATCGGGATCGCCATTGGGTACTCCGGTAATGGCAAGAGATCTTATTTTCAAATCAGGACTATCAGAAATTTTCAACGCACCGATGGTGAGGGTTTTTCGCTCCGGCACATACTCACCGGTAGGTCCCGGCCAGTACCAGCGAACGCCCAGCACATCCGTGAGCAAGGCATATGTGGCGTACAATGCAGCTCCTGGCGTATTACCAGCCAGGAACAAACTGTTGCCGATCCGATGTACAGCGATCTGCTCATCACCAGCTCCCTGCAATTGCAATTCCTTTGACATGGCAGCAATACCTGCCTGCGAGGCCGGAGTACCAATGATGATCTGACCTTCTGCCGCTTTATCCGTAATTTTCAATTGCATACCGCTCATCAACTGAATGGCGCGCTGCAATTCACGGGCTGCATATTTTTCAACTGCTGATGCTTTCCCGCTAACGAAAATCTCAGCACGCTCATAGCCTTTCACAATAATGAAATCATTCGACCTGCCTGTCATGGCAATAACCAGGCACAGGAATGCCAGCAGCATTTCCTTTCTATAGCTACTTTTCATGTCAACAAACCTGGTTTATTTCCACAATGTATTTTGGTCCATCAGATTATTGAGCGACAATTCAGAGCTCGGTATCGGCTGCAACAGGTGTTTCTCTCCTACATTCGTATAGGCACGGGTGGTATATTGCAGATTGGCAGGAGCATTCTGTTTGATATCCGCTTCCATCATTTTCATCTGGCTCAGGAACTTTCCCCAGCGGATGAGATCACCTTTTCTCAACGCTTCAAAACTCAGTTCCCTGGCTCTCTCATTCATGATCTGCTGTTGAAAATCTTCTTTATTTAAACCGGCAGGCAGATCAACTGCATAACTTGCGATGGTAGCAGTTGCCGTGGCCCTCAGGCCTGCATAGGTGAAAACAGCTCCTGTAATGGCGCCGTCAGAGGAACCACTGTTCTGTGTTGGAGGCGTAACGGTGGATGTTCCTGCACTGCTGACAGTATACAGGAAATTCCCATTGTACACCTGCGTGCCTGCCGCATACAAGGTATTGGCCGTCCAGGCGGTGCCGATACTCACATCAGGAGCACTGGTATAATTCAAGCCAGGCTTAGAAACTGCCACGGATGTGATCTTTCCGGTAGTAGCGGAAACGGTTGCAATACCTGCTGCGCCAGAACCTCCGCCGCCTGAAATACTGATCGGGATGGTCAGCACGGTATTGGTGTATCCTGTATTGCCGGCCGCGGCCAGTGTCAGACCGCTCAATACAGAGACAGAAGTTACAGGTTGAGAAACCGGGAAGCCATATGCTCTTCTTCTTACCTGGTTGAATGCATTATAAGCACTGGCAGTAGCTCCATTCAGATAATTCTCCGCTTCGGCATACATCAGCAATACATCGGAAAATCTGATCACAGGGAAATTGGTTGGACCATAGTCCGTATTGCGAGGCAGTACCGTTTCGTATTTTCTTCTCCATTTGCCAATGCCTCTCGAATATATATCGGTGGGCGCTTTCATCACTTCTTCAACACTGTTATTACTTCTGAAACTGTAAGGGGCAATGGACCAGTCGCGACGCAGATCGGCCACATCATACAGTTTGTACAAATAACCTGAAGCACCTATTCTTCCGTATCCGATGCCTGCATCTTTATTATTATTGGTAACAGCCGCATAGTTCACAAACCTGCCTCCAAGTTCCAGTGCGCCTACATTATTGCCGTAGAATTCTATTTCCCATAACACTTCACGGCTGGTGTTATCATAGAGGTCTGCCGATTCATTGATGAAGATCTGCTGATAACTGGTGTTCAGCGAATGAATGCCCGATGTGATCACACTGTCCGCCCATGCCCTGGCCTCTTCATATTTCGAAACATCCTTCAATGGCTCACCGGCCATTTTCAGGCAAACCCTTGCCATCATGGCCTGGATAGCGGTTTTTGAAATGTGGACGGGATTGCCATTGACTGTATACCCATTCACCAGCGAGCTGGCTTCTTTCATATCGGCAAGCACTCTGTCATACACCTGTCTGGCGGGCGTTTTGGGATTGTTCACCTTCCGGCTGTCTACCGTTGGCTCCAGGAAAAGCGGCACATCGCCCCAGTTGCTTACCAGTTGGAAATACATGAAGGCGCGCAGGAAGAGCGCTTCTCCTTTGATCACATTTCTTTTCTGTTCGTCCATCGCCGGCTTGCTGATATTCGCCAGCAGGTAATTGGCCCTGTTGATCCCGGTATAGAGGTCGCGCCAGGTTTGCTCTATGTAGGAATCAGCAGGGTTGTGATCATATGCCATGGCATTGGCAGTGGCAGAAGTATTCTTGTAAACACCTTCATCGGTTCCATTCTGCAGGAAGAGCGAGAGGTATAAACCATAGGTTGAAGTTGTGGTTAATGAAGCATATACCCCGGCCAGTGCATCGTTGAGCTGGCCTTCGGTATTGTAATATTGTTCAGGCACCGAAAAGTCTATCGGTTTCGTATCTAAGAATTTCTTACAGCTGGTAGTCATCAGTAAACCCAGCGCTGTAATTACAATCGTAATTCGTTTCATGGACGTTGCTTTAGAATGAAATATTAGCGCCAATAATGACCGTTCTGGAACGGGGATACACGGAGTAATCAAAACCAGGCATCAGCGCAGAATTGCCGTAAGCAGACACTTCCGGATCAAAGCCGCTGTAGTTGGTGAATGTATACAGGTTCTGTCCTGACACATACACGCGCACCGATCTGATCTTTGCTCTGGAAGTGACCCTTGCCGGAATGGTATAACCCAGGGCCACAGTCTTGATCCTGGCATAACTCGCATCCTCCACAACCCTTGTTGAATACTGGAAATCCACCGGTCCCCTTCCATTGGTGCGATAATACTTGTTGCTCTGGTTCTCCGGCGTCCAGCGTTCGAGGTAGCTGGCATACATATTCTGGTTCACCCTGCCGCCTCCCTCGAAGATGATCCGGTTGGCATTCATCACATCATTGCCGTAGGAGAATTCCACAAAAACATTCAGATCGAAATTCTTCCAGGTGAGGTCATTGGAAAAACCACCCGTGAATTTCGGATTGGGGTTGCCGATGATGGTCCTGTCTTCCGCGTTAACAATACCATCGCCTGTTCTGTCTTTATACTTTATATCCCCGGGTTTGGTAAGCGACCTGTCTTTGTTATAACTGGCCACTTTTGATTTCAATGTATATACACCGGGGGCTGTTTCATCAAAATCACTGAGCTGGTAATTGCCTTCCCATTCATAGCCGTAGAACCTGGCAACGGGTTGCCCCACTTCCGCGATGTACAATGGCACTGTGCGCAGATCGATATTCCAGTTTGCCAGCGTGTACAGGGTGGACTGGTTTTCAGCCAGCGCCAGTACTTTATTTCTGTTGAAGCTGATATTGAAATTAGAGTTCCAGGTGAAATCCTGCTTCTTGATGTTGATAGTATTAAGAGTAAGCTCCAGTCCTTTATTTTCCACCTTACCGATATTCTTCACGGCGTCTGTAAATCCGATGGAATTGGGTGTTTTAGCATTGAGGAGAAGATCGGAAGTCACTTTTCTGTATACATCCGCCACAAAGGAAATGCGGTCATTGAACAGGCCAAGATCGAGGCCCAGGTTCACTTGCCTGGTGCTCTCCCATTTAAGGTTCACATTGCCCAGTTCCGAGAGGATGGCCGCATTCACTGGCAGGTTATTATAGCTGTACCCTATATTGGATGGGAGATCGATGCGGGAGAGATAAGCAAAATCAGGCACCCGGTTATTGCCGGTAACACCATAGCTCACGCGGACCTTTGCATCGGATACAAAATCAAGAGGCTGCATGAAGGCTTCTCTGTCTATACGCCAGGCAAGCGCTGCTGAAGGGAAATAGCCCCATTTGTTCTCTTCCGAAAATTTGGAAGAACCATCTGCGCGGATTGACGCCGTTAGCAGGTATTTTGATCTGTAAGAATAATTCACCCTTCCCAGGAACGAAGCAAGTGTATACACAGATGCAGAAGAGTTAACGTCCACCGGCTGGCCTTCATCGATACCACCGATTCCGAGTGATTCATTGGGAATATGATTGGCCGCAGCACCGTAGGAAGAAGTAGTGGTCTTCTGTGCAGTGAAACCTCCCACAACATCCAGTGTATGTGTACGGTTGAATGTTTTATTGTAGCTGAGCGTGTTTTCATTCAGCAGGCTGTTCAGTTCATTATAGATCACAGAACCGTTGATGCCATTGTTTTGTCCACTGGTGGTCAGCGGGCTGCCCAGCCGTGTTTTGGAATTATTGAAAGATTCCCTTTTGATCTTCGATCTGGTCAATCCACCACTCACCCTCAGTTTGAGGTTTTTGGTGAGGGTGTATTCCCCATATGCATTTACCGTTAGCAGGTCAGTTCTGTTGACGCGCAATTCATTTTCTACGGTCTGTACCGGATTGAACCCCTGCAGGCTGAGAAAATCATCATCCTGGTTGTCTACCGGTTCATTGATACTCCGCCCGGTTGCCGGCCTGTATCCCCAAACACTGTAGAGCAGGTTGCCATAAAAGAAACCGGTTGTCTGTTCAGAAGGCACAGTACCAAACCGGTTAGTGACACTGTAGTTGGAATTGATCCCGATCTTGAGTTTATTGCTCACCGTCTGATCGAGGTTCACACGGCCCTGATAGCGATCGTAGCCGCTATTTTTGATCACGCCATCCTGGTTGAGGATAGAACCGGAAACAGCATAACGAGTGCCGCCCTTACCACCACTGACACTGAGGAAATGATTCTGAAAGGGGCTGGTGCGGAAGATATCATCCTGCAGGTCGATAGATGGCTCATTGCGGAAATCCTCTAAAGTTTTTCCGTTGATGAGATAAATATTTGCAGCATTAGTGGAATCCCTTTCCATCTGGTACTGC
This sequence comes from Pseudobacter sp., assembly GCF_051955275.1. Classification (NCBI taxonomy): domain Bacteria; kingdom Pseudomonadati; phylum Bacteroidota; class Chitinophagia; order Chitinophagales; family Chitinophagaceae; genus Pseudobacter; species Pseudobacter sp. Next base: position 41,968 of record NZ_JBQCGW010000141.1, read on the forward strand.
ACAAACTCATATGCGTTCATCAGTTTCATTTTTCGTTTGTTCTGCATGAAACCGAAATAGGGATTATAGTTGACCACCGGCTCTCCGATCTTCCCCTTTTTTGTGGTGATGATCACTACACCATTTGCACCCCGGGCACCATAGATGGCGGTGGAGCTGGCATCTTTCAATACTTCTATGCTTTCTATCTCCGCAGGATTGAGCGTATAGTTATCCGGATTCTCCATGGGAAATCCGTCTATCACATAGAGCGGAGAATTATCCTGTGTCACCGAATTGGTGCCACGGATCACCACGTTAATGGCGGCTCCGGGCTGTCCGTCTGCCGAGGTCACCTTCACACCGGCCATTCTTCCTGCCAGTGCTTCTTCAAAAGAGATCACAGGCGCTTTCTGCAATTCCTGAACTTTCACCTGTCCTACTGAGCCTGTCACATCTCGCTTGCGCACTGCTCCATAACCGATCACTACCAGTTGTTCCAGCTCTGAAGAAGAGGACTTCAGCTTCACTTGTATGGAAGATTGTTTACTTACAGTGATTTCCTGCGCTTCATAGCCAACGAAAGAAACAAGGAGAATTTCACCAGGTTCTGCCTTGATGGAGAACAGACCTTTGGCGTCTGTGGTAACACCCCGCTTCGTTCCTTTGACCTGTACAGACACACCTGTGAGCGGCATGCCCTTATCATCGGTGACTACCCCTTCTATCGTTTGATCGGAAACATTATTTTTGGGCGGTGAGATGATCACGATATTATCTTCCAGGATCTGGTAGGAAAGCCGTTTGTTCAGTATTCTGTCCAGTATATTCACCAGTGTTTCATTTTCCACGGAAATGCTCACCCTGTCCAGCGCGCGCACCTGACCTGAATTATAAAAGAAACGGTAGCTGCTTTCTTTCTGCAGTTGTTTCAATACATCTTCCACGCCTGCATTCTTCATATTCAAGGTGAATACTCCCTGCGAGAAGCCTGTGGCGGAAACATGCAAAGTGCAAATGAGCAAAAGCAGCGCGGTCAGTTTCATAATACGTCCGGTTTTACGCAATAACTGATCATCATGCCACCGGCATGACAATAGCTTTTTCTTCATATATTTGAATTGAAAGATGAAAAAATGGAACAAGTATAACTTGTCAGGTGAGCTTGTTCCGGTGCTTTCATTGTAGAGAAAGAGTTACCGCTCTTTCTCTTTTTTATGTGATCCTGTCAAACTTTCGGACATGGTAAAGCCATTCCCGGATAAACAGTGTTCATCCAGGCCTGTATGCTTCCTTCAATTCAATCTCATTGACGATTCAGAAAAACAGAATCGCCTTCTATCCTGTAGCGGAAGGGAGTGGTCAGTTGCAGCAGGTGCAACGCTTTACGGATATTTTCATTTTCAAAGGTTCCTGTAAGACTTTCATACTTCAAAGTGGAGTCCCTGAAAACCATCACCACATCATATCTTCTTTCTATTTTTTTCGCCAGCTTGTAGAACACTTCATTCTGGAATGAAAGCTTATCCTGCAGCCAGGCCACCTCAGGAACGGCATTCACGGAACCCAGACTGGTAACCGGTTGTACCTGGAAGCTCATTTCACTGGCTTTCTGCTCCGTTGTATTCTTATTGGTTTCCTTATTGATGACGGTCAGTTTTTCATGGGGTGCCAGGATGATCTTCTGATCAGGTTTTTCATTCATGGTCACCTGAACTTTACCACTGATCAGCGTTGTTTCCAGCCTGTTCTCATCCGGATAAGCTGTAACGTTGAACTCGGTGCCCAGTGCTTTTACAGAAATATTTCCGGCATGTACAATGAAGGGATGATCAGGGTCCTGCTTTACCCGGAAATAAGCTTCTCCCTGGAGATAAACATTCCTGGTATTGACGGTACGGTCATCTTCATAACGTACCTGACTGCGTGCATTCAGCCATACTACGGTTCCATCGGGCAGGATCTTCTTTACCGGCTGTCCATCTGCTGCACTCAGCTGCTGCACATTGGTGATATTGCCGGCGCCCTTTTCTCTTTGGTTGTACATCAACCAGGCAGTGCCAGCAATGAGCAGGATCCCTCCCCAAACAGCAGCCCTGCCCATCCATGTTTGCAGGAACCTTCTTTGGGGGATCATTGGGATAGCGCTCTCATTCAACTGTTCCTGCAAGCGGCTCCAGTTATCACTTACCAGCGATTGCTGCTCCCCTTCAGGCATATTGCTTTCAGCCTGCAGGGAATGCAGAAGTGCTGCCAGGTTACGCTGATCAGGATAATGTTTCAACAACTGCTCCAGTTCCTGCAATTCAGCGGTGGTTGCTGATTTGCCCAACTGTTTTGCCAGTAACTCAATTAATCTGTCTGATTTCATAATTATGATACTTCTTTCTGTGGTAAGAAAGCAATCGTTTCACGGTTCCGGTATAAAGGAACAGTGACATATATCATAAAGGAAACATTATCCGGAAGAATTCCCTAAGCGGAATGGAAATATTTTTAAGATTATCAGATGGAGCTGGCATGATGCAGCAGGAGTGCGAGTTTCTTCAGGGCCAGGCATAACTGGGCATCCACCGTTTTAGTGGAAATCCCCAGAATATCGGCTACTTCTTTGTAACTGAGCCCATCCTGTTTTACCAGTTTGAAGATGAGTTTGCAGCGGGACGGGAGCTGTTCGATAGCGAATGCTATCTGCGTCTGCAGTTCCCGGTTGATGAGGGTGGATTCCGGATCGGCAGTGATCTGAAAATGATCGGCATGCAGGTCATCCACAGAAACAGGCACTGGCAGGTTATTCCTGCGCAGGTAATTCAGGGAGGCATTCTTTACAGATACATATAAATACAGGTTGATATTCTGGATAGAATCAAGGCTATCGCGCTTTTGCCAGATATTGAGGAAGACGTCATTCACCAGTTCTTCAGCACTTTCCTTTGATTTCGTATAGGAAAAAGCAAACTGATACAGCTTGAAAAACAGCAGTTGGTAAAGCTCTTTGAAAGCCTTCTGGTCGTTATGGTTTTGAATCCTGTTTAGAAGTGATTGCATGGATGGCGAGCCTTATCCGGATAATTAATTTAGAGCTAAGTAGAATAAGATTTTTGATGTTGTACTAACCAGATGTTCTGCGCGTGACAATGGCAATTTACCATTTTATTTTATTTGTCATAGGGAATACGGTTGCAAAATGTTTCCATTATCTGTAAACCAATTAACATGCTGAAGTACTTTATCCTCTCAGCTGTGATCCCATTGATCACGGCATGGAATTCCCATTGCCAGGCGCAGGACCTTGTTATTGCAAGTCCTTCGCAGCAAGCGGTCATCTATGTAAATGCCGGTTCCGCCTCAGTATCCTGGTACGCGGCGTTGGAGCTGCAACGTACCATTCAGATCATGACCGGTAAAACGTTAGCTATCAACAGCAGCCCGGTTTCCGGTGCGCAGATAGTGATCGGAACACTGGCCAATCCGCTGGTAAGCGCCAATGCCGACTCGCTGCATCTGAGCGGTTCCAATGTCAACGATGAGCAAACGGCAGTGTGGCGAAATGGCAACAATCTTTTCCTCGCAGGCAAAACAGCACGCGCCGCACTGTATGCCACTTACACGTTCCTGCAAGACCATCTCGGTGTACGCTGGCTCTGGCCGGGAGAGACCGGAGAATTCATTCCTAAACAAACCACTGTTTCCATTAACTCTTTAAGGATCTTTCATGCACCACAATTACCTATCCGCACGCTTGCATTAGTGAACTCCAACGCCAGTGATTATGCCATCAACGATACCTGGATGGCCAGGAACAGGATGAATGTGATCAGCATCGCTGAAGGAGAAACAGACACCACCACTATCAAGATCAGGAAGCAGAAAGGCTTCCTGGGCCGCATCGCAGGTCATAATATAAAGCTTCCTGTAGATACATTGACAGCACATCCCAGCTGGGCTGCCCTGCAGGCAGACGGCACCAGGCCTGTCAATGAAACATCCCATCTTTGCTGGGGCAATCCCGATGTGCAGGAAGCAGTTGCCGATATGATCAGGGGCTGGTGGGATGATAATAAGTTTGTGGACATCGTGCACATGTATCCTGTAGACAACCAGCTCTATTGCAGGGATACTGTACTATGCCGTCCGCTCGGCACTTCCGTGAGCACACGCTGGCAGAATTTCATGAAGCTGGTGATTGCAAAAGTAGAAACAACACATCCGGGCAAACGCTACTGGACCTATGCATACCAGGGCTACAAACCTGTACCCGCCACTACTGCAGCACCTTTTGAATTTGTTGGATATGCGTTGTACGAAGCCTGTTACAGGCATCCTTATATGTCGGGCTCCGATGCCACCAACAGTACCCCCAATACAGAGATCACCGGCTGGATGGGAAAGAACGTACACATGGGAATCAGGGGTTATGAATACATCATGTGGACAGACCCCATGTATGTTCCATTGGTAAAATGGGAAGTTGATCAGATGGACTGGATCAGAAATACAGGACTGGTGGGTTATATGTCGGAGCTGCGCCCCTACCGTGTTACAGCAAATCCGGAAACCACCAACTGGAATTGCAACCGTATCAATTTATATGCAGCAGCGCGCGCCATGTGGGAGCCTGTGAATGCAGACAGTATAGTGAATGATTACTACAACAAGATCTATGGCACAGCAGGTGTTCATATGCGGGATTATTACAAAACCTGGGACACCGCCTGGAGGAATGCTTCAGGGGATATCAAGGGATACAACAATTCACCTGCTAACTTCGTGGACTTCCTGAATTTCTCCAAACTTGTAAAACTCAACAATCATCTCCGGATTGCGCGCACCACGCTGGAAAATGATGTCACTGATACAGCGGTGTTCAACAGGTTGTATAAAGAAATAGATCTTGACGGAAAGTTGCTGCTCAACTGGCAAAAGATCTTCAACTACAGGTCGGAGCGCGCGTACAGGTATACAACAGAAATAGTTAATGCAACCGGCACCATCAACTGGGATGACCCATCCATTCCTACACTTGCATCATTTGAGAACAGCAGCGGGCAGGCAGTGAATGCCCTGGAACAAACCGATGTAAAGATGATCTGGAATTCCACCAACCTGGTGATCAGGATCGTGAACCACGACGCGGATGTGGCCAATCGGGTGCAGACAGCAACCGCGAACGATAATGCAAATATTCTTACCGATGACCGTATAGAAATCTATTTGCAGAAAGACCCAAACAGTCCGGCCTACCTGCGTTTTGCAGTGAATGCTAAAAGTGGAACGCCCTGGAGATACGATGCATCCTCCAAAGGCGGCACCAACTTCTTAACTTCATGGGCTCCCGGTACGGCCTGGTCTGCCACCAATACGGTTTCAACGGCTGACAGTACCTGGACAACCACCATCACTATTCCGTTCAGTGCGCTGGACATTACTCCAGCTCTGAACACCACATTTAAAATGATGATCAAAAGAGGCAGGCCCGAAGGGAATTCCGGATGGCCCGATGGATCTTTCTACAATCAGAATAATTTCTCTGAGATCAAACTGGTGAATACCATCACCAATCCTTTGTTCAATAAAATCATTCTGTATGATGAAGGACATGCAAACAGATTCCCCATCTCAGTAGAATTCCAGAAAAGAGGCTGGCAGGTGAGCTCAGGCATCAGTGGCGAGGCGGACCTCAACGAAAAGCTCAACGAAGATGCAGCGGTTCTTGTAGTAAAATCATTGAGCGGCGGGGATGTTGATCTGTCGAACAGTTTCTTCCAGAATGAGATCACGGACTTTGTGAGTAAAGGAAGATTAGTGGTTGTCACCGGCAGCAACCTGCCGATGAACACCTGGTTCACCGGCTTACCTACAGTATCATGGTCGAGCGCAACCTCTGCAACAAGAGCTACTGTATTCCGCGATGGTGGACAATGGCAGACTGTACCCAACAATATCATCAGCATTGTACGGGACGGTATGACACCTTCACAGGCATATACCCCTGCAGCCGGTTGGCGCAAACTGGCAACAGCGAGCTTCGGCACCAATCCGGATCGCCCTTTCCTTTTATCATATCAGATCGGAGATGGATTACTGGTGCTGACATCTTCCTCACTCGGATACAGTGGAGGCTTTGAGATGTTCGGAAGCGCTACGCCGTTGAATACTGTGAAGCTGATCGAGAATCTGCGCGCTTTGCAGGATTCGATCCATAATTATTCTACAGCTGCTGTAGCACCTACTCCTCAGATGGCCAGCCTGACTCCCGTTATACAGCAGGAAGAAAGCAGCAATGGTTTCAAAGTAGCCAGTGCGGGCAACGCTTCTGTATATACGAACATCCAGGCTGCGCAATCAGAGCTGGTATTGATCAATATAGCGGATATCAGTGGCAGAACTGTAGCAACGCGTAGAGTTCAGCTGAATAAAGGAAACAATACGGTACTGATCCCGGCCACCATCACAAATGGAAATGTGTACATAGCCTCTGTGATGTTGCAGGGGAAAATGTATACAGTGAAATTCCTGAAAAAATAGTTTTCGTTTTGGTTGACGAAAAGAAAAGGCCTTCCCGTAATGGGGAGGTCTTTTATATTTCCACTTCTGGCTTTCCGGCGAGACAGGTGGCGCTACCGGCAATTGCGATAGTTCCGGTTCAGGCGGTCCCCTATCCCATATTTTGCCACAACCTGATTTATTCTTATATTTGCAGGCTCACTCAAATGGGGCTGTACTGGTTTCGACAGCATAGATCTTTGAAGGTGTAAGCATGCCGTGCGTTGGATAATTAGCACGATAATCTGAATATTCAAACTTTTATTTGGCAATACTCAGTATGCCATGGCCGCTTAATCAGTGATTAAGTAGTCATTAGGGCCGCGTCCGCAAGGGGTTCTTCGGAACCGAGCAGGTTGATCTGTTACCACGCTCCGCCGCCGACTAACAAACTAAAACAGGTTGCTGCTGCAGGGTTTTGTGACTGCAGCTTAAGACTATCGCAAATAAGGAGCAGATTGGTTTGCCAGTTCCCTGCCTGTTCCCGACAAATAATAATCGGATAAGCATGTAGAAAGCTTTCGGCGAATATGTTTGGACAGGGGTTCGACCCCCCTCAGCTCCACGAACAATTACCCTCGAAACCCGCACCAGATGCGGGTTTTCTTTTCCCAGCCTGCGTTCCATCAGAAATAGTTTTATCCGCGTTTATCCGTTTTTATCTTCTTTTAGTAAATTTATTGATACAAAATTGTTACAGGTTTTGATACAAAAAATATGGCAACAGTTACCCCCCTTCTCGATACTCGAATCCCCCGCAAAAAAGGCGTATACCCCGTAGTAGTTAAAATATCTCACAAAGGCAAGTTGAAGCACCTGCCAACCGGCTTTTCCATTGAAGAGAAATACTGGACCGGCAGCCGTGTTTCTGGCAAACATGCCGAGGCGGAGATCATCAACGCGAAACTATCTGACGTGATCAGTGGCGCTGAGAAATACATTGCCGATTGTAAGCTCCACAACAAACCTATCCACCTGGAGACACTGGGCAGTCGAAGGCATGGCTACTCCTTTACCGGTTACCTTTCTTCCAGGATTGAGCACTATAAACAGAAAAAGCAGCACGTGCAGGCCCGGAAGGTGGAACGATACAAAACGGAGCTTATTGAATGTTTCGGCCGGGAGGTCTTCTTTGAGGATCTGACTAAAGATGCCCTCAGGAAACTGGAAGCCTACATGATCGACAATAAGAATATCGGGAACACCAGGCTGCGCAAATTCGCCCGGCTCCGGCAATTCTACGACAATGCCGCCGAGGAAGGGAAAGTACAGGCGCCGAATCCCTTCAACACTTATCATATCGCCGGTAGCCCTCCGAAAAAGGAAAAGCTGACCGAAGCTGAAGTTGAGGCCATCGAGAAGGTTTATATTCCTGCCGGTCCTATACATGATGCCAGGAACCTGTTTCTCTTCTCATACTACTGCAAAGGCGCCCGGTTCGAGAATTGTGTAATGATGCTCAAGAGCCATGTGAATGCCGGCCGGATCGGTTGGCGGATAAATAAAGGCAAACGATTTCTGAGCGTGAAGATTCACTCGAAGCTGCAGGCGGTGCTGGATCAGTACCAGGATCACGAAGGAGAATTTATCTTCCCGTTCGTTGACAAGATCCGAAACCACGCCACCTACGGACCAGCTATTATCACTTATATTAAGAACGGGGGTGAGATCCTGGAAGGTAAGGATCCGGCCTACATCAAAATGATCGATGTTCTCAATGTGACCGTAGGCCGGTACCTGGATGAAGTTGCCAGACTGGTGGAACTAAATAAGCCACTCAATTTTCATATTGCCCGCCACTCCTTTGCCTTTCATCTGAAAAAGAAGACCGATAGTATATCGGTGATCCAGGATAGTCTCGGTCATAAAGACCAGAGAACAACAGAAATCTACCTGCAGACCCTTGATGACGAAAGACTGGATAGTGAAATGGACAAATTATACGGGGAGTAAACAACTACCATTATGGCCTACCAAGCAATGAGATACCAGGACAGTGTACGTGTGTTAGTTGAGCACGGAGATATTACCTACTTCTCGCAGATCCTGGACCCGAGACTTGCCGGCGTGGCGCCTGTGGCTGCAGCAGCAGGTATGCGCCGGGAGCGCTTCAACCAGATAAGGAAAGCGGGCCTGAACTTCTCCCACGACGAGATCGCCGGCATGGCGGCGCATTTCGGTCTTACTCAAAAGAAGATGCGGGAACTGATCGAGGCGGACCCTGCCAGGGGAAGCCAGTCACATAAAGGAGATAAATCATAAGGAGGATGGCGGCCAGCATTGTCAGAAACAAAAGGAATTCATTCTTTGTTTTCTCATATACCCAAAATCCGGCAGCTGCGCCCAGTACAATTGCCACGGTAATCAGTATAAACAGGAGGATAAACGATAATACCATAGTGAAGATTTAAAGGCACCGGCAGGACTACCGGCGCGTACCGGGTTAAGCCGGTGATGGAAAACCTAAAAGTTGGGGCAGAGCAATTCGGTGGCTACCAATCAGGCCCCTCCATATCCAAGGGGAAGTTACGGAAAAAGCGTCTTATAACACCGGGTCTTATAATCCGTGGTCTTTTAATCTGAAATTCAGGAACTTGCGAAAATGCAAGGAATTGATTTTTCAGATGATGCTTTTATGAAATGGTTTGGTACCCGTTGCGTGTCTCTACGCAAAAAGATTGGATATACTTCTGCGGATAAATTCGCTTACGAAAAAGGATTTGAACGGGCGCAATGGGGGAAGATTGAAAGGGGTAAAACCAATGTACAAATGCTTACATTCATGAGAATTTGCAGAGCTCTGGAAGTAACGCCAGAAAAATTTTTTTCTGAAGGCAAATAGCCCAATTACAGAAATTATCAACGACTTAGATTCTCACCCATATCGTATAACTACGATTTTGACCGTACATCCTGAAACACGAAAATCGCGTGTAATAACTCTTGCAGGTAATTCAAATAAATTTTATAGGTTGTTCGAAAGCAATGTTTTAAATTTGTGACGCTAATAACAATAAGGCCCCAGTAGTTAGCGCTACTGAGGCCTTGAGAAAATTAAGATTTTCCACTAGGGATAAGTCCGAAATGCAAAGTTAGCGCTTTGTAACCTCCCTTCCAAATCTGAATTCTCCCTTCCATTTTATTGGTCTGGTTGTTATTGGCAGTCGCTCCTTAGCGGGCGAATCCCTTTTTCACTAAATACCAGTAATAATGTCCAACCAGATTCTCTTATTTAAGTTTGAGCAGGACGGCCACTTTGAGCGCGTCCGCACCATCAGCATTGATGGAGAAATCCATTTTGTAGCAGCAGATATCACTTCCGCTTTGGGGTATGCAAATGCCAGTAAGGCTATCGCTGACCATTGCAAGGAAAAGGGTATAACGAAACGTTACCCCCTTTCTACTAAAGGTGGTATTCAGCATGTTACGCTGATAAACGAACCTAATCTTTACCGGCTGATTGCTAAATCAAACCTCCCTGCCGCAGAAGAGTTTGAGGAGTGGATCTTTGAGAAGGTAATACCCACAATCCGTAAGAAGGGCTCTTATGGGATTGATCGGGTTGAGACACCAAACTTCATCATTCGCTACATGCAGAACGCAACAAAAATCCCCACTGGACACTTCTCAGTTCTTACTGAATTGTTTGTGAGGCTGTATGCCAGGTTCGAGCATGCCGGCTATGTAATTCCTAACAAAGGTTTCATGGGAAAGGAGATCAGGCCTGATGTAAGTGTTGGCAGGTGTTTTTCTGGCTATCTCAAAGACAACTATCCGTCTGCTCCGGAAGTCTTTGACACCTATCCTCACGAATTTCCAAGCGGAAAGGTTGTGGACGCCAGGGTCTATCCCAATGAACTCCTCCCAGCTTTCATTAAGTATGTGGACGAAGTGTGGATCCCGAACAATGCGGAGCAGTACTTTATAGACCGCGACCGGAAAGCTCTGGACTACTTACCAAAGTTACTGCCGAATTCGGCTGCTTAAAAACTACGATCGATTATGAGAAAACCGGCAGAGCTCAGGCCGGTTTTTCTTTTTTCTGTATATTCATTGCGGCTTTCCACAATTAACTCATCATAGGCCCGCCGAGCGACGCGGGCTTTTTAATGCCCCTATTCTTTGTCCGGTCCTTTCTTCATACTCCTTTATCCAGGTTCGGCTTTCTGCTGTCAACCGCCGCAGGATAGCGTAAAGATTCGTGAGCTCAGCTGCATTCGTTCTATCCACCCGCTCCATCTCCTTTTGCATTGCTTGGTACACCTGCATCAGCTTCTCCGGACTGCCGGCTATGCTGAGTTCCTCCAGTGTGATCGCTTTCCTTCTTTTCATTCTTCAAAGGTAGACTGACGCCAGGATGCAGAGCTACGGGTTTCCGGAAACAATGAGGCCCCAGTATATACCGGGGCCGTGCTCCTATGCTTATTCTGGTATCCATTTCTTACAAAGCGTATAATACATCATGCGATCATCAAGACCGTTGAAGCCTCCATTGATCCGTTTCACGATTGTTCTCATCTCATCGTTGATGGCGAGATCGTTCAGGTCCTTTGCCACAGAGAAGAACCAGCACGCAGCATACATGCTCCACTTCTGACTCGTGCGGATCAGTTCCGCCCACTCCTGCGCAGTACGACGCATGCCGAACCGATCCAGCATGAACCGGGCAAAGGCAGAATACATGCCACGACCGGTCAGTTGAATGGCGCCACCACCGCGGAAGTCCCAGCCGTCATTCCGCTGCTCATTTCCCATTCGGCCGCCGTATACCTTATTTGCCAAGGCTTTCGGGTTATTCGCGAAGGGTGCAGCTGCGGCAATGTTCGGGAACCGATTGGGCCATACCTCAGTAAGTCGCTTGGCAGAGTAATTCAGGTTTTCTTCCAGCCTGGTGAATTCAATTGATTCATGCAGAAGGTTGGGTAGAAACTCATGCAGCACGTCTCTGTTCATCCCGAAGTCTGGGCAGATTAGATTGATGTATCCTGTGATCTCCGTCACCAAAGGTGCCGGCATGCGAGTCGCAATATTTTTGAGTTGTTCTTCAGCGAGTAGCATTGTTCGGTGGTTTGCGGCCTATAAGCCGGTAAAGCGCCCAATTCCAGGCGCCGAGTATTTTGTATCGATATCGGTAAATGAGGGCAAGGAAGGTCATCACAATGAGGCCCCACGCCCACCAGGGAAGGCCGGAACGTTTCACATGCTTTTCGCTGACGGCCACTGCTGCAGAGGTGTCCACTTTATTCAGGTTGGTGACCTGCGCGGCCCGCTGCTGCACCGCCTGCTGTTCTTCTTTCACGGCTGCCTGCTGGGTGGTCTCTTTGACCTTCAGCCCTTTCTCCCGGATGGTCTTTTTTGTTTGCCTGACTACTACAGTTTCGGTAAGACCGGCCGTATCAACTCCTTCGACAAGCTCAACCGCGGCTTTCTTCGGCACTCGGATTTCAAAGGTCTCTTCCTCTATCTCCTTCTCATAGCCAGATTCCTCTTTTTCGATCGCGTGGGAGCTGTCCACCTTCTTCACGAAGCTTTCTACCAAGCTGGTGCCGGCGCTGTCACGGGTGCTCAATTCATGCTTCGCCGTCTCCTGGCGAAAGGAAGATTTATTCTTTCGCATGGTGCCGCAGGAGGCCAGCACGGCTACGAGCAGCAGGCCTATAATGATTTGTTTCATGATTATCGTTTTGGTAAATCAATACCGTCAACTTGGCTACGCTTTTCCAGAATCTTTTCGCTTTTCCCAAAGAGGTAATAGCCAAGATTCTGACAGAGGTACCCAAAGACAACGCTGATCCCGCGCAGAAAGTAGATGAAGTATTTCTTCCATTTAACCACTTCTGTATTTCGCAGATCCTCCCTGGTGATATCCATGTTGATGAAGTCTGGCAGCATGAAAAGAGCAGCGCAGAAGATCAGGAAACCGAATGCAAACGCTGCTGTCTCTTTGGAGAAATACAGCGTAAGGGCATCACGAAATGAGAGATCAGCATTAGCTCTCTGTAAATCCCAGCTCTTTTTTGTCGCATAGATTGCCTGGCCGATGACCCAGCCCACGGCCACTATCATGTAATTATTCATTTCTTTGGCTTTTTACGGTTTACGAAATAGGTCTTCAGCGACCGGTACGCGGTCTGCACAACAAGCTTTCCTACCCATCCAGCGGCACCGCAGATGGCGGCAGTTAGAGCCGCCTCCCACAGCTTCGACCAGAAATCTGTTGGCAGATAAATGTTCGCAAGGGTTGAGTAAATACCCCCCAACATGCCGCAGGCAATGCTCTCTTTGGTGCCGTCGTTGTCCGGAATGTGAAAGCCCATTATTTTCATGATTGAATCCGCTTTATGTGAGTTGGCCGGATTGGGTTAGTAATTTTTTCAATGGATGGAGGAAGGTGCTATCTGTTGCTCGTTACTTTTTGTCCGTGGACCCGTCGCTATATATCACGAGTTCCCAGCCGCCGTAGAAAAATCGGCCGACGATCACTTTTGCAGGCGGTACAGGAGGGTCGGGCTCTGTTGAGGTTGATCCAGTCGAATATGTGACCGTGATATCCTTTGTCGCTGTCTGGCCGGCAGCATCCGCCACGGTCAGCCGGAAGATGTATTTGCCTTCGGCCGGCAGTTGGGTAACCTGGCCCAGACCACAGTCAATGTAGCTGCAGGCGTTGATGTTCCACCGGTTCACGCCGGTAGGCGCGCCGACGCACTCCCATTTCGATTTACTGGCAACATAGTTCCGTGACTGGCTCCCGATCAGGGCGATCTTTCCGGTGGTCGTGCTGAAGTCGCTGGCCACCGCCACCGGTACCACAGGACCAGGAAGAACCGGTACCGCTGCAGGCGTCTCGTTGGTCAGGCTCAGTGCGTACTCGTACAGGTTATTTGGGATCTCGTTACCGGTCCATGGGAATTTATCGGCATCATATACCCGATTGGTGATATCATGGCCGCCTGTTGTGTAAAACACTCCCTTTGCCGGTATCTCAGGATTCAGCACATTGATTGCGGCAAGTCCATTCTTTGAGTAATTCACAGAAGCTGACGGATCATCATTGGCATGGAAATAGACCACTGGCAGTTTGGACTGAACAATATATTTGATGCCCGCAGATTGCAGGCCATTAAGGCCGGCCACTACTACCAGCAAAGAGAACTTATCGGCATTCGCCTGGCTGCTGGTTACATAACGGGTCATTTCGCCGCCGCCCATACTGAAGCATCCGCCGACAAGCCGGGAAGGATCCGCGCCCGGGATGGCCAGCGCTTTCGTGATAGCGTTATCGATCACAGCATTGTTTCCTGCATCGGCGTACTGCGGCGCCACAATAATGAACTTGTATTTCTCAGCTGCTGCCTTCAAGTTCGACGGAATCTGAGTGCTCACAAGCGCGTCGAGGGCGGAGCTGCTGCCATCTCCACGGCCTCCGGCACCATGTACGAATGGCCATACAGGGTATGACTTCGTTGCTGAATAGTCAGACGGCTTCAGGATCACATACCCGAAAGGGTTGGTTGTTGACTTCGGAAACTTCTCAACCAGCTGCGCCTGCAGCAGGAAGGG